>NZ_JBDNTS010000005.1:52465-145844 GCF_047719775.1 Liquorilactobacillus sp. | reverse complement strand
TGTTTTTCCTGATGAGTTACGGTCGGAATTTTTTTCATTGGGATAAAAAACTCCAATGGTTTTCTTGTCAATTTCACACCCTCTTAATTATATTTTTTTACTTAAATTAAACTTCATATTTTTTAATTCTTATTCTATCATTCGCTCTGCTCCCATTCCCTTTCTCTAGCTACTCCCGAATGGGAGCTAGAGAAAGAATGGTGGAGCGCTGGTGTGACAGTATTTTCTTACTTGTCTCGAGCTGTCTTAGGCTATTAGCCTGTAACGAACAAAAATATTATTCTTAGGCTTCTTAAGCTAATAGCCTAAGATTACTTTTATTAAGAATAACCATTATTTTTTTCTTATAGTTCCATCTTCAACCAAAAACTTATCGCTCTTGCCTACTCTTCCGTAAACTGTTTTGCGTGCTATCTCCAAATAATCTGCGACTGCATTAATATCAACTGCACCACCATCTTCGCTCAGAATATTAAAAGCCTCTTCAAGTTCTTGTTGAGTTTTTTCGCTTCTTGATTGATTGGCTTTTTTGGTTCCTTTTTTCCACTTAGCAGTTGGCTCCTCCTCCAACTTGATATCTTGCAATGTGTCGTCCAGAACATGTATAGGATATTGGAACCAGGCATTTACTGATTTAAACTTAGGAAACTCTCGCAGTGTTCCTTCTAGTCGCCATGCGGTTGCTTGCCTCATTGCTTCAACCGCTAAAGTTCTTTGCTCATTAATCTGCTTCAATAGCTGCTGCCCATTCGGTAACTTGTTCATTGCAGCCATTAAATGATGAGTCATTTGCTTTTCGCTAAAGCGATCATCTATTCCAACTTCGTCATACATTGGATTGAACTTTTTAATTGCTAGGTCATACACATTGCAGATTGCTTGGTTCACACGCTGCATGTATCTTTCTTCTTCAACCGGTAATTCAATCAAGTCCAAGATTGCATCTGGATCACGGGCAAACACTCCGGAGCCACTTGAACGATCAATCGAACTCTTTCCACTCTGAATTCCTTTACTGTGATGATGAGCATAAATAACTGAACATTTTAACTCTGTGGCAATTAGGTCAAACTGATTTACAAAAAGCGACATATCATGAGCATTGTTCTCGTCCCCAGTCAGTACCTTGTAAATTGGATCAATGATAACTGCCTTGTAATCTGCTTTTTCTGCTCGTCTGATTAACTTAGGTGCCAGCTTATCCATTGGACTTGTCTTCCCGCGTAAATTCCAAACATCAATATTGCTAACATGGTTGTGGCCGCGTCCTAGTGTATTGTAGATATCAACAAACCGTTTCTTAGCTGAACGTTCATCCAACTCTAAATTCACATACAAGACCTTTCCTTGTTGGCAATTAAATCCAAACCACTTCCAGCCTTCTGCAATGGCAATTGCTAATTGAATCAAGGAAAAGGACTTACCAGCTTTACTCGGGCCAGCAATTAACATCTTGTGTCCTTGACGTAAGATACCTGAGATTAATTCGGGAGCTAGGACAATCGGCTTATCAAATAAATCAGACATGTTTTCCATTTCTGGCAAATTGTCATTCATGTCCTCGATGTATTCTTCCCACTCTTCCCAGGACTGCTTGCCGATGTTCTTAGCAATTAAGAATTGTTTCTTGCCTTGACGTTCGAACCCCGGTAATCGGGTTAAGCGTGACGGATTCTTATTTTGCTTATCGACCTTCAAACCATTTTTTTCAACAATCTTGTAGAGGTAATCAACACGTTCCTGATACTGTGGATAATTAGCGGCATTCACTTTAATAACCGCGTGAATACTTTTGGATCCAGAATACGTTAAGGTGGCAATTGGTAATTCAAGCTTATGCATGATCTCATTCTGTTGCTCTAAGCTCATACTGTCGCTCTCTACCAAGGCGTAGCGAAAATCGACTACGTTATCGTTCTTAACACCTTTGCCATCTAATGGATTAAAGCGAATCCAAGCTCCAATTTCTGGATTGGCATCACCCATGACAGCGCCGATGTCCCCTTTGTTCCGTCTCAAACCATCAATGATTTCTCCAGCTGTTTTAGTGTAAACACCTTTATTAGGCAACCATTTTTCGATGTCACCTTGCTTATGCGGATAACCGTCATTCACATAACCGATCACATCGCCAGCACTAAAAAGTGTCTTCATGTAATCAATAATTTCCTGCGCTGGATTCCAGTTAGTCGGTTCTTTGATTTCTTGACCAACTACATAATCAGTATTAACAATCTTGTAGCCCTTATCGATATCAGTTGCGACAAAACCTTCGTCCCAACCAATGAAGTCGTCTCCGTCCGTTCCACCATGTGGCTGCCAGCCATTATCTTTGGCGAGCTGTGTAATCGTGGCACCTGTCACTGGTGAATTAGCACCGTCAAAGGTGGTCCACTTCTTCTCACACTCGCCATCGTGATACCGCCCTGGATCATTTCGGCTCCAAGACTCCCAATCACTGACGGAATAGCCTTCATACTTAAGTGCCATACCTATTCCTGTCCAAGTAGAGTAGTCCAGAGATGATGGATCTATATAGTCAAGTAAGGGAAGTAAATTAAATTTATTTTCCATTTTTACCCCCTTTTTCTTTCTGGCGTGTTTGCGATTCTTTCTGTTGTCCACCCTAATCTAAGACGATTGTATACAGTAAATTGTTTATAACCTATAAATTCTGCAAATTCTGTGGCAGTAAAGTTTTTTCCTTGAAAATTAACTATCAGGTTATTACTTCTGTTATTGGCCTGTTTTTTGATCGTTTCCCATCTGCAATTTTGCGGGCAATAATTCAGTTTTGAATTTATTCTGTCTATCGTTCTAGAATTCGAATAACCGTTATTTAAAGCCCATTTTCTAAAATTCATAAAAGTATGCCATTCCTGACAAACTTTTATTCCTTTATTTCCATACCATTTGTAAGCATCATGTTCTGGTTTATAACATCTGTTATGCATTCCTATCCAAATCACGTAAATTCGTTCTTTGGAATGGCCTTGCGATACCGATGAAATCCTTCTACATCCGCAGCTTTTAGTATGACCACTTCTTAGGTGACTGCCATTAACAATTTTTGTATTGCCACAGTCACATTTGCATACCCACTTTATATTTCCAGATTTATTCGGGCCGCTCTTTTCGATGACTGTTAATTTTCCGAATCTTTTTCCCGTTAAATCAATAAAATTACATGCTGTCATGTGGCATCGATTCCTTTTTCTCTACTTCTTCCATTAAGTGTTCAAGTGCCGCTGTCCATCCTTGGTCAAATGCTTCTCCGAGGATTGCAGAAACATGCTCTTCAATCTGATTAATTTGAGCACGTGATTGTTCATAAGGACAGTCATAATAAAATGTGTTAAGTACTATTTTTTTGATGACCGCAAAATCACCGGTAATCTTTTTCTGTAAATCTTCCTGCATTTGTGGTCCCCCATCTTTATTTACTTAGTTTGGCCAAACTATGCCACAGCATGGAATCGGACCATGCTGATGTCACCAGACTGTGGTTAAACTGTTGCTACTTCTGGCTTGTACTCAGAAACTTTAACTGACTGTGGTAATCTCCAGCCATTTGCTGCGATTCTTGAAATCATTTTTGTGGCACTTTCAAATTCCCAAGTTCCCACATTCTTAAAACCATAAATTTCAAGTCGACGAATTTGCTTGGGTGTTGCAAGACCCTCATCACGTCTACGTGAAAGCCTTTCTAAAATCATTGAAGCTTTACCTGCGTTATCAATTGCATCTGGCAAGATACCCAGTTTCTCAAGTGTTTTCTTTTGTTGATCACTCGGCGGTGCCATTTCCCAACCAAATGACGGTTTATAGCTTGTTAAATCTTCTGCTTGAATGGACATTTCAAATTGCAACGGATCCACCAATTTGCGTTTACGTCTGCGCATTTCGGATAGCTGCTTGGCAAGTGCCTCTTCGCGTTCTGCTACGACGTCTTCACTAGCTTGTTTTTCAGCTTCTTCAATATCTACTGCGGCCCCTGCGTCTTCGATGTTGTCTGTCATCTTCTTAGCCACTTCTTGATTTTTGGTAATCAAGTGAGCTGGATGGCAAAGCTCAAGTCGTTCTGTGTGCCATAAGAAGTCGAGCAACAGTAATTCCGTTTTGCCTTTACAAAGTCGAGTACCACGTCCAACCATCTGGCTGTAAAGTGCCCGTGACTTAGTCGGTCGCAACACCACGATACAGTCAACTGACGGGCAGTCCCAACCTTCTGTTAAGAGCATTGAATTGCAGAGTACGTTGTACTTTCCTTCATCAAAGTCTTTCAGTATCTGCTTGCGGTCATCAGATTCACCATTTACTTCTGCAGCTTTTAAACCCTTAGAGTTTAAAATGTCACAGAATTTTTTTGATGTTTTAACGAGCGGCAAGAATACCACCGTTTTGCGGTCCATACAGTTCTTGACCATTTCATCTGCAATTTGCTCAAGGTAAGGATCCAACGCAGTTCCCAAATCTTTTGTTGAGAAGTCTCCAGCTTGCTGCTTGACTCCGGATAGATCTAAATGAAGTGGAATGGTAAGTGCCTTAATTGGTGTCAGATACCCCTCTTTGATAGCGGCCGGTAAAGTATACTCGTACGCTAGGCTTTGAAAATATGAACCCAGATTGCGCATGTCTGACCTGTCAGGTGTCGCCGTAACCCCTAGTACATTTGCATTTTCAAAGTGCTGCAATACTTTCTGGTAACCATCACTGATGCAATGATGAGCTTCATCGACTACGATGCTGTTGAAGTAATCAGCTGAGAATTGTTTTAGCCGTTTATCTCTTTGCAATGTTTGAATTGACCCGACAACCACTCGGTAAAAGCTTCCAATACTGGTTTCTTCTGCCTTTTCAGTAGCAGTCTTAAGTCCAGTTGCCTTAACTAATTTGTCAGATGCTTGTTCAAGTAGTTCTCCACGATGCGCTAAGACAAGAACACGTTCACCTAATCGCACCCGGTCTTCAATCACTTTGCTGAACACGATCGTCTTACCAGTCCCCGTTGGCAAGACTAGCAGCGTGCGTTTATTACCTTTTTGCCATTCATCTTGAATAGCTTCACGTGCCTCCTGTTGGTATGGTCTTAATTCCATGGCAAACTCCTTTCTTTACTGTTATAATTTTGTTGTTTTAAAAACTTATCTTGGGGTGATTTTCATGAAAAAAACTATAAAGGTACATTATTTGGAAAATGTTAGTTCACAAAATTTAATAATTGATATAGACGAATATTGCCCACATTGCAAAATGTCTATTTCTCCTAAAGTTGTTTATGCGACATCCTCGTTGCCTCTTCAGCCCCTCATAGAAAACAGTATTGCTCTATTTATGCAGTGCACAAGAAGTAACTGTAAGAAATTTTATTCAATAGAATTTCCCTGCAAGGTCGATAAATTCAAAGAACTTATTGACATACAGCCTGCTGTCAAATATACTTACTCTCCACATTTAGAAAATACACTTCCTCCGAATTTAAATGAAACTTTCCCTGATTTCAAAAAAATCTATGACCAATCTCTTGAAGCTGAGTCCCTGGGATTAGATGAAATAGCTGGAGTTGGTTATCGAAAAGCAGTTGAGTTTCTAATTAAAGAATATGTGATCAAGCAAAATCCAGAAAAAAAACAGAAAGTAGAATCCAAATTCCTTGGTAAAGTTATAAAAGAAGATTTAGGAGATATACCTAAAGTTCAAACTTTAGCACAAGCTGCCGTATGGATTGGAAATGATGAAACTCATTTCACTAGAACTCACGAAGATAAAGATCTTCGTGACATGAAAAGTTTTCTAGAAGCTGCTGCTTTATTCATTTCAGCAAATCTAAAAGCAGATGAAGCTGAAGCCTTTATAAACCCTCAAGAATCGTAAAATACTTATAAAACTCATTTTCTTTATTTCCGTTGGTAGTAAATCCTTTTTTTAAAAGAATTTGCCTACCATTTTTTTGTGTAGAATACCCAGAAGCAATAACTTTTGCATATACTTTCATCGTCCATTTTTTATTTTCATATTTAGGAATTTCAGGAATAAAGTACTCAATATATCCACCTTGAAAGTCTTCTTTTTTAGTGTATTCCATAAATTTCATTCCTCCTCTACTTTGATAAGCTGTTCTAGCGGAACTCGCCTAACTAGTCCTTTGATTTGTAACTTAGCTACTACATAAGGCGCTAAATCAACAATTTCTACTACTCGGTAAATGCCATTTCTATAAAGAACATTGTCACCATTTTCAATCATGGTGATCACCTACTTTTACAGCTGGCCATTGCATCCGTAGTGCCCCTGGATATGCAGCATTTCTTTTATTCTCTATTTCAGTAAGCTTTTTTTGACATTGCTCACAAAAAGTTTTGTTACCATGTGGCATCACACCCAAATAGATTTCTTCACCATATTTGAGAACGCGGTCACACATAAAACATTTTTGAAAACTCATTGGCATTGTTGCCACAACATCGCTATTTAGTTCACCAAAGTCTACAAAACGCAGGATTTTATAAACAAAAGTTGAAGTCTTTTCAAAACTAATCATTGCAACTCCTCCTTTTAGAATGCACCTGGTTGAAATCCATTAGGTGCTTGCTGTCCATTATTTGGAGTGTTGTTTTGCTGTTGACTGCCGTAATTCGGTTGTGCATTCGCTCCATAATTAGGCTGTGTATTTTGCTGTTGAACAACGCCTGTATTTGCAGCTGGCTTCAAGAATTCCTTGATCCGGTTATTCTGCTTTTTATTTCCATCACGGTCGTTATAACTATTGACTTCAACTTTAGCTTGCCCTTTACTCCCAACTACTGTGGACCAGTTTGGTGAGAACGGCTGACCGATGACAGTTGGTTGTCCGATAGCGGCAAAGAACTGTGTCAACTTCCAGGTAAACTTCTTCATGAGGTACATCCGTTCCTTGACAGTCGTCTTGCCTTCTTTACCGACTACCTCGCAGCTTACTTCTGCATAAGGTGCTCCATTTGGAATTTTGTCACTGTTACCTGTATAAACTTTGCGTTCTAAATTTGTAACAGTGAATGGATAGTTGCCTTCTGGTAATAATGTGAAGTCACTTTCTTCTGCCACCCAGCCACTATTCCAATCCAAAAATTCATTTTCGTTGTTCATTTAAAATTCCTCCTATTTTCTAATCTTTGAGTTTAAAAGTCCTAAAGCTTTATCCCAATTTGTTGCTAAGTATCCCCATAAATCTGTTGGAATATTTTCAATTGGCGTATCCTTTGGCATGAAGCCACCCTGGTAAATAATCTGCATCACTTCCTCTACCGTAACTTGATTAATTTTCATTAAATCTGCGATCTGCTGTGGAATTACAGTCGGAATACTTTCTTTGTATTCCGGTACAGGAGCTGTCTCAAGTACTGGATCACCTTGAGCTTCTGGCTTTTCTTCTGGAACTGGTGGCAAAGGTACATCTTGCGTTTCCGCAGGCTGAGTAACTTGTTGAGCCTGAATATTAGTAGCAGCTTCAAATGCTTGTGCAATTTGCGAGTAGTCAAATGGCAGTTCATCTTGTAAGCCGAGTCGATTTTTTGCATCCCAGGAAGGTCGGTGTGTGGTATACATTACCCTTTGACCACCAGTTGCTTTCTTACTATTCGTCTTGTCATCTGTAATGATCGTCGTTTTATAGTTGGCGAACAATACCATGTCGGCCCACTCTTTAACTAGCGGTGCAGTTTTCTTTTCCAGTTTTAATTCATAGCGATCATAAGCACCCATTTCATCGGGTTCTTCCTTTTTACGCAACCAAGCATGAGCTGTAATCACAACGTTAATTCCTAGTTCAATCACTTCACTTAACAAATTCAGCAGTTTTCCAATTTCATTAGCCAACGCTACGTAACGTGTCCCATATCCGGTTGAATCAATTGCTTGCCAATGATTTTGTTCCATTAAATGACGTTTAGCTAAGTCCTCACCCCAGTCCATTGTGTCGATAATTAATGTTCTGCACGGTCTGTTTTGCTTAACAAAGTCAACTTCCTGCAATAACATTGTCCAGCTTGTAGGTTTATCCAATCGTTTAACATTCAGATACAGTGATGAGTCTTCTGTATCAATAAATAATGGATCTGGAAATTGACTAGCAAAAGTTGTCTTCCCAATTCCTTCGACTCCGTACAAAATAACTTTTTGTGCTTTTGGAATTACACCGCTTTTTATTTGAAATCCCATTTACTAAAATACCCCTTTCCCTTGCCAACCTGTTTGTGTCTGAACTGTTTCAGCTTGTGGCGCTTGTTCCTTGGCATAGCCATCCTGGATAATCACACTGCATTCATCTCCGGTTGAAACTCTGGTGGCGATTGCTTGCAGTCCTTCTTGTTCAAGCCACTTGCCAAACTCATTTAATGTGGTCATATCCATCTGTTCCAATTTATCTAGGAGAATGAAACCACAATCTGGTTTCAATTCACGGACAATTGCCGTTGATACTTTAAGTTGATCTGAACCAGACATGTTATCCCACTTCTGACCGTTGTAAGTTAACTCTCCATCCTCAACGGAAAGTCCAGGGAGAGGTAATTTTGCATCGTGTAAAAGTGCAGCTTTTTGCTTACGAATTTCTTCAATGCCCTCACTTAATTCCTGATACTTACTGCTATATTGAGCAGCGTCTTCTTCTGCCTTATCTTTATCAAGATTGGCCCTTACTTTACGGTTGATTTCATCAATTTCTGATAAACTCTTTTCAAGTTCAGCGGTTGAACCATCTTGTAAATCTTTAGTAGAACTCTGTGCAATCTTCAAATCAGCTTCAGTTTTTTCATGAACTTGAACTAACTCGTTAAGTTGCTGTTGCAACTGCTGGATTTTTTCAGTTTCAAAATCAAACTTTTGCTTAATTTGAGTTAATTGCTGCCGTTTACGAGCATTCTCGCCATTCTTCGCTAAAATAGTCTGTTGTTGTTGAATTAGATCTTTAACATCTACTGGCTTTTTAGGAGCATCTGGAAAATAAGGTTGTTCTTTGGCAAACTTACTTTTCTGGTCAGCAATCTGCCCGATTGTGTGGCGCTGGTTATAATTCTCTTGTTCTGTGCGTTCTAACTCAAAAAGTTTTTCGCTAACTCCGATTATTCTGAGTAAAGTCTGTGCTTTTTCTTTTGAGGTTGATTCCATAAACTTCGGTAAATTGATTGCCAGCTCTTCTACAAAGTCATTTAATAATTGTTGGCCGCCCTTTTGACCCTTGGGATCGATTACCTTTAAGCTTGAGTTCTTACCAGTTCGCTCAACAATCAAGCCATTATTCATGACAATGTGAAGTCGCGGCGGCGTAGCTGAACCTTCACGATAAGCCTTAGATGGTTTGTACTTGTTTCCACCTAAACCCCAAGCAATTGCATCAAGTACGCTGGTTTTACCTTGGTTGTTATTTCCACCCACAATTGTTAGACCTTGCTGTGTGGGCTCAATCTTAACTGCTTTAACGCGCTTGACGTTTTCGATTTCAAGCTTGTTAATCTTGACTGCCATAACTATTCCTCCTTTTTATTCAAATCTGCATTTTTAATAAATGTTCCGTTCACAAGCTTTCCTTTACGATCCTTGATATGGCTATATGCTTTTTCAAGTGCTTGATTCATTGTGATTCCCTGTTGTTCCGAAAAGATGGTCAAGGTCACAAATACATCACCAATTGAGTCGATCATGTGTGCTCGATTACCTTTGCTAAAGTCTTGTGCCAACTCACCAGCTTCTTCGAAAAATTTTATCAACTGGCGATTGCTCAATTCTTTGTTAAGTAATTTACGTTCAGCGCCCCAAGCAATAATATTTTGATTCAATTCACCTAATTCTTGTTTCGAAACCACTACTATTCACTCCTTATCCTCCATTAAGATATCTTCCACCGCTTCAAACAGATCTTGATATTCTTCTTCTGGTACATCTCGAAAAACTTCATAACCGATTTGAATCGCAGCTACATTCAAAATTTCCAAACTAAAAAAGTCACTGTTCATTTTCGTTTCTCCGTTTAGCTGCCGCTATATTAACTTTTGAAATGCTAATACCAACTTTTGTTAGCTCTGGATTTTTGTAATTCAATTTTTTTCTATTCATCTCTAGGTTCTCACGCAAGCTCACTAACTCTAGATTTTCTAAATTAGTATTTTTATGGTTTCCGTCCAAAAATATTAACTTTTTATCTTTTGGAATCGGACCATGCGCCTTTTCCCACTTGATTCTGTGTACTTGTTTCCATCTTCTGTGGAATGGTAGATCGTTGTTTACTTTTTCCCAGATATATCCATCAGCTCTTTCCCTTAATGTGCCTAATGGCGTTCTTTGTTCTGGGCGTGGCCCCTTTTTGAATTGAGTTTCATTCATTCTTCCAAAAGATCCACGCTTTAGTCCTTTATTTTTGGGAATATGTCCTTTTGGAAAAAAGCCTGTCAATCCACTATCAAGATGATGATTAGCTTTATAGCTTTTTATCTGTTGTATGCTTAAGCCAAGGTTAAAATGTTGGTTTACAAGTGTTGTTAATTCTGAATTTGTACGACCCTTGTAATTTTTATCGATAAATTTCTTCTGCTCAGGTGTATATCTTCTACTCACGCGACTCAATTCCGATCATTTTTGGAATAAGCATATTTACGTCTTCTCTTTTGTCGTACGCGATTGCTGCTTTTAATGCTAAATCTGCATTATCGACTACATTTTTAGCAACAACAGAAACTGCATTTGCTCTCTGGATCTCTTCTTGTAAATCTCCACCTTTTAAGTCTTCATCGCCAAGCCGCTCTAGTTCCGCAAACAAATGATCATTAAGATCTTCAAGCTTGTTTTTCGTCATCTAAAATCCCTCCTAAATATTTTGGAATGTCTGAATCTTCAATATATTCAAGCGGTTTTCCTATCCATGATGAAACATTAAAAAACCTTTTGACCGTTTCAGTCCTGGGCATTACATTCAAACTGCTGAAGCAGACATAATCATCCTTGGTGTTTTGAATGAAATAAATATTTTTCACTTCTCGGCTTAATGAATCACCGTGAACAATAGTGACATTCATACCTCTGATCAGGCAGTTAAACAGTAGGAATGGTAAAGCTGCATCGCCTAGCTCCTCAACGTGGTAAAAGAACATTGAAGGTCTATATTTGAAAGGATTAGTTTTTCTGCAATCCTTATGCCATCTAGAAATCAGCATCCCCCCAGTGCCAGCAGCAGGCTCAAAGTAACCATTTCCATTGCCTACTATTCTTGTTGCAATCTCTGCCACACTTTGCGGCGTAAAGTCCTGTTTCTTCTGTTTTCGTTCCGCCTGTTCTGTTTCAAAGTATTCATGGAACCAGTCGAACGATACATCTGTAGTGATTTCAAGAAATTTTCTAAACAAGTTTTCTCGCTTGCCCTTGTCAAACATGATTTTCATCAACTTATCAGGCACTTGGTAGGATTCCTTGACGCCTAATAATTTCATAACTGTTTCCGCGTCCATTTATGAAACCTCCATCATAACTGCCATTATTTTTTGATCATCTTTAACTCTTAATTCATCTAAGACGTGTGCATAAACTTCTTGTGTGATAGAAACATTAGCATGTCCTAAGCGCTCTGAAATGGCATTAATACTAACGCCGTTGGCTAAAAGAACACTCGCATGTGTATGCCTTAGTGCGTGAACTGAGATGTGTGGCAGCCCTAATTTTTTGCATAGTACCGAGAGCCTTGCGTTAGCAGTTGCATTAAAAACACGTTTGTAATTTCCTGCCTCATCTTTTTTAATAAAGATTGGTTCATCTTTAGGAAGACTTTCAATCTGAGGTTTAAACATACCAAGTATTTGCCAGTCCAAAGAAATTGTTCTGTTTGAAGTGATGGTCTTAGTTTTTTTAAATCCACCTGCTGGGTTCTTATAATCCCAAGTTTTGTCAATGGTTAAGCAACGGCGCTGAAAATCAAAGTCTCCTGGAGTTACTGCTAATGCCTCAGCAAATCTAAGACCAGTTTTAGCGATTAGTAGAATAAACCAGTTGGGGTCAAGCGGATGGCTTAAATCTAACCCTTGCAGTAGCTTTTTATATTCATCAACCTGCAAAAACTTTTCATGCGTTTTGTGATGCGGTTTTCCTTTGATGACTATTTTCCATGAAGGATCACGCTCAATATATCCTTCATATTGCATATCCCTTATGCAAGCTTTAACTTGGTGATGAAAGTCGGTAACGGTTTGCTTTTCATGATACTGAGAATACATATTTATCATTTTTTGATATTTTTCTCTATTGAATGCTGCAACCGTTACGTTTGGTAAAAGTTTTCTGAGCCATTGTTGAGTTATACGATATTTGTTATAAGTAACATCCGCTACCGCTCCATCTTTATAGGTTTCCATCCACTCAAGGTAGTACTTCCAAAAGTATTCTTTTTTAATCGACGCTTTAGACACTCTTATAGCTCCTTTCTTGTGGTATGATTAAGTCGAAAATTATTTATTTGTGGAGCTCATTGCCGTGAGCTCTATTTTTATATGAAGAATGCAACCGCCTCCCCAGCTATGAAAAATAATGAAATACCGATGATCCAGATTGCAAAAGGTTTACTGCCAAAATACTCAGTCAAAAAATTAATCATGGTTTCTCATGTCCTTTCTCGTAACGTCCTGCGTAATATGCAAGAACGATTGTGGCTAGCCAGCCTACAAGTAACATCACTTCACCTCCTTTTATTTGCCGCTAAAAGCGTCATTATAATGATTCCAGTAAATTCGCCAATCACTAAGCCAACTAACATGCCTAACCAGAACAGACTCATAATTTAGCTCCCCAATCGATTCGCTGACGATTATTTTCCATCCACTCACAAGCAGGTTTAGCGAAGATGATATTTTTTGTACCCTTACCATGTGCAGGTATTAACCACCCCCCTTTTAGACAATCAATTTCATTTCTGAACTTGGAAAAAACGAAAGTTGATACCCAATCAGGACTTTTACCACCACAGCAAGCTCTACGAAATTCATCAATACTCCAAGTACGTCCAGACAGCTCTTTTTCAAGCAGCTCATCAGCAATCTGTTTGACAGGTTCTTTCAATATCATGCGCAATACTTCTTCATTCAAAAGAGCTTGCATAAAATCAAACCCCTTCTATTCCATATCTAATACTCGGTAAATCTTCTTGCGAATGTTTACTGACTTTGGAGACATATCGCCACTAATCGCACGATTAACTTGAATTACCCCCTCGCCAATTAATTCCGCTAACTCCACTTGAGTCATATCTCTCTCAAGCAAATGAAACTTAATTTGTTTCTTAACTTCTTTAGCAGTTTCAACAAGACTCTGCTCGACCATAGAATTACTCCTTTCTGTAATTTATTAATCAAGGTATTGCATTAATTTAAACTATAGTTTAAAATGAGTGCATACGAAATAAGCTTCAAACAGCCATACCTACAATGTTGCCCCACTACAAGCACATATATCAGGTTGCTATTTTTGTTGCTTAATTACTTGATGAACTTATAATATAACTATAGTTTAAAAAAGTCAATTAAAAATCAACTATAGTTACAATTTAAGTTTGCCAATATCAGGAGAATCCTAATATGACAATGTTTGAGCGTATTAAAAAAATTTCAAAGATGCGAGGATATTCTTTGTCCCAAGTAAACGATAGAGCAGGATTAAAAAATAATGTTATCTATTCTTGGAAAAGCAAAGTGCCCTCAGCAGATAGACTAAAGGCCGTTGCAGACGTGCTCGGCGTTTCTACAGACTATCTTCTTGGAAAAACTGACAAAGAAAATTACTATGATCTAAGCAACACAGAAAAGAAAGATCTGGCAGTTGAGGCTGAAAAGCTTATTGAAGGAATTGAAAATGGAGATAATCTAAATTTTTATGGGGAACCAGCAACTCAAGAGCAAAAGGATCGTTTATTAATTGCAATTAAGACAGCAATGGAAATGAATAAACAAGAAGCCAAAAAGAAATTCACACGTAAGGATTATCGTAATTAGGGGGAAACCACATGAACTACCGTGTCGAAAATGAATTCGATAAAATTAAGAGAACCTATTCTTCTACTACCCCCCACTCACTGGCAGAAGAAGCTCATTATAAGATACTCTATGCTGATTTAGATAAAAATACAGGTGGTTGCACTATTACAAATAGTCGATGTAGCACAATTATTGTAAATAGAAATTGGGAAGAACATTATCTAAACTTCGTCATTCTCCATGAATTTAGCCATCTTAAATTACATGGTGGCGAAAGCGCACCCTTCTATAGAAATATTGGTCTTGATACCTTTATTCCTAAAATGGAAAGAGAAGCCAATTCGTTAGCTTTAAAGATATTAATTTCCATGCAGGATATGACCGAAATTCAAGGCTTGACCAAATACCAATTGCTTAACTACTTAGGGCTACCATTCCAACTGGAATTTTTTTTGAAGTAAAAAAGAACATACGTTTGATAAAGGGAGATTTTATAGATTATGGACAAGCAACAATTTCAAGATTACTTAGAAAAGAATAGCCAGGCGGTTAACTTATTTAACCACAAGGCTTTAGAATTCCAAGAAAGTAAAAATAAGAATCGTCCACCTGCAAGAAGATGGAACGAGGCAAGATTAGAACGTGAAGCTGAAAAAATGCTGAATACTTTTGTAACTAATATCTATGAAAAAATGAAGTCACATATTAATCCAAATAGTTCAGAACCAGTAAAAGAGTGGATTAGTTTTATTGATGAGAACGATATCTTAGATGAATTGGAAGAATCTATTATTGAAATGCAATTTGTATGATATATTAAGATTGTTTAAAGATTACAAGTCCAAATTCTGATGACTGTAAAAGCTGAAATTTGTGGGGGAATTAAAAATGTCAAAAGTTATTAGAGGAGCAGATGGAAAAAGGTATAAGCAGGTTACGCCAACCAATGTTAATCGAAAAAGAACACCCGAAATCGTCCTATCAGCAATTAGTCTTCTTCTTTCCGTGGTATTAATTGGTTCTGGACTAGGAGTTGCATCTTTTGCTGATGCTTGGGGTGGTGGCGGTTACTACACTGGTAAATTTCTTATCGGAATACTACTAGCCATTGTTGCATTTGCACTTACCTTTCTTATTAACAAACATCACACTTTAAATAGTTGGCTAATAATCATTATTGGTGTATTTATTTTGCTAGCTTGTGGAGTTTACGGAATTTTAGGTGGAATTTTCTTTATTGCAACAGGAATTGTAGCCTTAGTTCGCAAATAATTTTGGGGGAATAAAACATGAGTAAAAAAATTCAAGATGAAAATGGCAATACATACGTTGAAGTAAAGCCGTGGTATAAAAAATGGTGGGTCTGGGTTCTAGCTGTTGTAGTTGTGGTATTTCTATTGGGTTCTTTTGGTGGTCATGATAGTAGCAACGCTAAATCCAAAACAACTAATACATCTACAACGGGATCGGCTAAAGGACACAAAACTACTAAATCTGAAACAGGAGAAAAATCTTCGGTTGAAAGCAAAAACAAATCTTTGACAGTTTCATATAAAGACTATGATGTTTCTTCAGATAAAACTTATTCAGTAACTTTCAGCGATTCTTCTTGGGCAAATACTAAGGTTAATGTAGACAAAGTTCAAATATACAAACTGTCTAAAGATCATGCTTACGATTCAGCCAATGATGGTAAATTTAATATTCAAGGATTTGTTAAAGTTCATTTTAATATTACTGCGGGTCGAGATATATCTATCTATCCTACTCAAGGAACTGCAGTTTTTGACAATGGAGAACAGCATGAGGCAGACACTGGTGAAAGTTGGGATGGAGATATCTCAAACGGCGCAACTAAAGAGGGTTGGGTAACATTTCCTATAAAAGCTTTGAACGATACTTCTTCCATTAAATCTATAAGGTATAAATTCGATGCCAATTACGAAACAGATAATTACGATGATGAAAATTCTCACCATACCTATGACTTCACTTTAAATCTACAATAAAAAAACACATCCCCCACTCGCCCAAGCCAAGGATGCGCTAACAGATTACTAAGGGAGCTTACGCTCTTATTAATTATAAAGGAGGTGAAATATTATGGCAAGCTACCGTAAAATGAGTACTGGTTGGAAAGTGACAGTTTCAAAGCGAGATCAAAACGGAAAACTCAGGCAAATGTCTAAAAGTGGGTTTTCAACAAAAAGCGAAGCTAAGGTATATGCTGCCAAAATTGAGTCTCAAAACGGAAGCGTCATAGTTGCCAAGCGTGATGTAGTTTTTTCTGAGTACTTTGATAATTGGTATAAAACGTATAAAGAAAACAGAGTAGCAGCATCTACATTAAATAGGTACCGGGTTACTTCGAGCATTATCAAAAAATATTTCGGCAACCAAAAGCTGCAAAGCATAAAGAGGAATCACTACCAAAAATTCATTAACGTTTTTGGTAAGAACCATTCAAAAGATACCATGCAAAAAACTAACAGCACAGTTAAAGCATGCATACGAGCAGCAATCTTTGACGACATCATTACCAAGGACTTTACTACTGACGTTGAGCTAGTTTATGACAGTGAAAGAACTTTACGAGTTGAATACCTTAATGTATCTGAAATAAATCAGCTTATAAATATGACTGCTAGTAAGCTTTCTCCACGTTTTACAAGCCGATATATGATACTAACAGCGATTTACACTGGAATGCGTTTAGGAGAAATTCAAGCACTCACATGGAAAGATATAAACTTTGAGCGCCACACTATTTCAATTAACAAAGCATGGAACTACCAAGAAGGCGGAGGCTTCAAAAAGCCTAAGACAAGTTGCTCTTACCGCACTGTCAGAGTTAACAAAACACTGTTGGGATATTTGAAGCAACTCAAAACAAACAACTATAAAATGGTATTTGAAAACGATCAAAGCACCATTCCAAGTTCCAATGCTGTGAATATAAAACTGCGTGCGCTATTAGAGGAATGCGGTTTAAAGAAGAAAAACTTTCATTTTCATAGTCTGCGTCACTCACATGTCGCTTATCTTTTATTTAAAGGTGTTGATATATATGCCATTAGTAAGAGGCTTGGTCACTCAGACATGACGACAACAGTTAAAAAATATGCCTATCTGATTGATGAGTACAAAGCCCGCAGCGACGATAAAATTGAATCCTTAATAGACCATTTAGGAGGACAACAACTGGACAACAAAGTGGTATTTATTAATGGTATTTAATGGTTAATGTAGGTTGAATTCGTTGGTTTAAAGGCATTCTTGATTTCTAATAATTATTAAAAATGCGCTTGATCGGAATCGAACCGATGACCTACCGCTTAGGAGGCGGTCGCTCTATCCTG
The DNA here is from genome assembly GCF_047719775.1 of Liquorilactobacillus sp. Classification (NCBI taxonomy): domain Bacteria; kingdom Bacillati; phylum Bacillota; class Bacilli; order Lactobacillales; family Lactobacillaceae; genus Liquorilactobacillus; species Liquorilactobacillus sp. The sequence goes on along the minus strand of NZ_JBDNTS010000005.1, from coordinate 128,503 downwards.
CTGAGCTACAAGCGCATACCAACAGGTAAATTACTAACTATACAAGTATATGAAGATAATTCCGTAAAGTCAATAGTTTACCACATTAGTGGCTATAACATAATGAGCATTTTGACCTGCTTTGTTTCGTTAATTACGTATCAATATATTCTGTTCTCCCAAACTTATCATCTGGTTATTGATTTTCTTTCTTATGGTGCTTTCCTTTATTCAACTGGTCTCTTTTTCTTTTCTTGTGCTTTTTTTTCTCGACCACAACAGGAGGAACTGCTTTTTTCTTCTTACGAGGTGTAGTAGACTCAACTCTTTGCTTAGTTGGTTGCGATTCCCTGACATCATCTGGTAACTCTTCTGTCCGCAACAGCGCCCCACGATAGACAGTTCCAAAATGCAACTCGTAATCTTCGGAGTGTATCAATTGACGAAAGTTCCGCAAATCATGTTCATTACCCAGATTAATTACAATTCCGCTTGCACCCATTCTACCGGTTCGACCAACACGATGAATATACGTATTACTATCTTTTGGTAAATCGTAATTAATAACCGCAGGGAGTCCTTCAATATCAAGTCCCCGCGCCGCAACATCTGTTGTCAATAATAAACTAATCTCACCTTTGCGCAGCTGACGCAAGGCTTTTTCACGTTCCACTTGACGCTGCTGTCCTTCTAATACAGCGACTTTAGCACCCAAGTATTTTAACTTATCCGCTGCATTCTCAATTTCAGTAACCTTTTTGAAGAATACCAGAGCACTGAATCCTTCAAGATTGGAGAGTTTACGCAAAGTCTCAATTCTTTTCCTGACAGGCGTTTCTACCAGAAAGTGCTCAACCTCACCTTGAGTTTGATCATCTGCACGTACATCAAAAAGTTCAACCTCGGTTCCAAACCATTGATGCAACTGATCGAACATCTCTGACTTAGTAGCTGAAAAAAATGCAAGTTGCACAATTCCAGGTGCATGGCTTAATAATGAACGACATGCAACTAAAGTCTGTTCGGTTAACAAATCATCTGCTTCATCAAATACAAATGCTTTAGCATTATGCAACTTTAACTTCTTATTTTCCGCTAATTCAAGCATTCTCCCAGGTGTTCCAATTACAACTTCGGGTGCCTTCTTCAGTTTTTCAATTTGACGCTTTACATTTGCGCCTCCAATCAATGAAAGGACTGTTAGATCGACAAGTTTTGCCCATTGCCTGGCTACTTCAGTAATTTGTGCGGCCAATTCTTGTGAAGGCGCAACTATTACTAACTGAACTCCTTGAGCTTTATCAATTCGTTCAAAAAGCGGCAATAAGTAGGCCAAGGTCTTACCAGAGCCTGTTGGAGCGAGCCCCAATACACTTTTCCCTTCCTTGAGTGGTTCATATACCCGCTCTTGAATTAATGTTGGTTTTATAAAACCTTGTTCTTTAAAATTATCTTCAAATTTTGAATACATCTTTCCCTCTTCTGAGAATATGACAAAAGTCAAATTTTTCTAGCTGAGCTTCAAATCACTTGAAAATTTCTGTTTTTTGTCAAATTTCCCTATCTAAATTCTTTATCTGCCCTAAATGCAATCTTTGCACTTGATCTTAAATCATATAATACACGATTAACTTGTACACTGACCGCTAACCAATCTTCCATCTTTTGCTTATTATCCAGTGACAATGGATCTTGTAAAATACTTGCAAAGGCTGCCACCTCAGCAGCCATTGGATTAATAGCTGACTTTTGTGTTAACACTTGTTTTGTAGTTCCATCAACGGATTGAATATCAGCAAGATCTGCTGCATTGTCCATAATAATAGTTTCTCTAAGTCCATATATTTCACTTGTCAAATATGAATTAGCAGTTTTACCTACATTTAAAGTTACTGTATATTTTGGATAGTTTAGCAATGCCAATCCCTTACCATCAATTCCATTTCGCAGCTTAGTTGCTGTGTAACTCACACTGTCTGGAAGTCCAAACCAACTAACAGCATCATATACAAGATACACTCCCAAATCTTGTAATGCTCCGCCTGAAAAATCTAACGAGAAAACATTTGGTTCATTACCTGCTAAAAAATCATCATACTTGGAAGAATACTTCATATAAGTTAGTGTTGCACCTTGAATGGTATCCATCTGTTTAACTGTTTCTTTGACCTTTAAGAAATTCGGCTCATGAAAATGTCTTGCTGCTTCAAAGTAATAGATATTATTATATCTGCGTAACAGCCTTTGTAAAACCTTCATTTCAGCGGGATTTGAACAAGCAGGCTTTTCAACAATCACATGCTTGCCTGCCAAGATTGCCTGTCTGCTTTGTTCAAAATGTAAGCTATTAGGAGAGGCAATATAAACAACCTCAAAATCTCCTTCAGAAAAGAATTGATATAAGTCCCGATATCCCTTAACATTTTCCGAAAATTCATGCCCAAATTGTTCAGCCTTTTCAATTGAACGCGAGAAAACACTGGTCAGTTCCCACGAACCATTTTCTCGTGCAGCTTCAACAAATTGTTTCGTAATCCATCCTGTACCTATTACCCCTAACTTCAACATGAAAACTCCTCCTTTGTGAATCGCTTTCTCAAAACTATTGTAGCAAAAAAAAGAGATGGAGTATATCTCTGTAGGAATAGTTAATTGCTTATATTCAAAAAAATCCTACTATAATTCAATTGTTATCAAAATTTTTCAGATAATACAATCTTATTTCAAAAAGAATATAATGCTGTTAAAATCTGTTTAAATACTACTTTATTTAACACTTAAATGTTATATTATATCTTGAAATCAATTAAAGTTATTTTTAAGATTAGTGAGAGGAGCGCAATTATCAATGAATCATAAACAACATGCTACTTCAAGATTCAGCCTGCGCAACCATTTCAACCCTCTCGTCCTATTTAAGAAGAAGTCAGCAGAAACCTTGCCTACCTTCTACGTGGGCAAATGGAATTTTACGGATGAATTCAGTGGGAAAGTCCATATGCTTGAGATTGATGCCACACTCAATGTACTCATTGATGGTCGTAAGTTACCTGGAAAAATAACAAAACTAGATGATAAAGAATTAACCTTCATCGATAAATATGGTTATCACCTACGTCTTGATGCCACTGAAAAACATCCTGTAAGTTTATTTGACGAGGCCGATAATCGTGTTTATCCAGTTATTAAGATAAATGGTTAACCTAGCATCTAATTTTTCAGTGCTTAAGCAATAAGATAAATTGCTGATATATCCATCATTCTCTGCTCTTTTCCTATGTTCGCAGGAGGTTTAATTCAATGAAATTATTCACTAATTACATAGACACCCCAATCGGTAAAATGGTTAGTATTAGTGATGATAACTACCTATATTTACTACAATTCACTGATTCAAAAAAACTAGATTTGCGAATACAGCAAGTGACCAAATTTTATAAAGCCGAATTGATTGAAGAAAACACGGCCATTTATCTAACTTTAAAAAAACAACTTGCTGCATACTTCCGCAGGGAAATAAGTTTTTTTTCGATTCCTTTAGTTCTTAACGGAACATCGTTTCAAAAACAAGTCTGGCATATCTTGCAAGATACCCATCCTGGTGAATTTCTTACTTACAAGAAAATTGCAGAGCGTCTTGGTAGTTCTGGTAAATCACAGGCGGTTGGAAATGCAAATGGGGCTAATAAGATTGCAATCATAATCCCTTGCCATCGAGTAATAAATGCTAGTGGTTCTCTTGGAGGCTACGCAGGTGGAAAAGCGCGAAAAGAATTTCTTTTAGGTCTCGAAAATAGGGATATTGTCTTGTTTTAGGTTTAAGTTAGTAATGTTCAAATAGACTTATCCATAATAAATAAGGTTGGGTCAAAATTTAACTTTTGGCCTAACCTTATTTATTTATTCAGGTCAAACGTGTTCCATACGTCAGTCAAGATTATCCATCTAATTCGAAATTCTCCCAGCTTATGTCCCCTCACTCTGTCATATCTGCTTCTTTCTGTAGAGTATCATCCTCTTAGCAAACTCCTACTTAATATTTTTTGTTATCCCATCTGATACACTTACCATATATTTATCAGACAGACCATATTTAGCGAGAATCTTCTTAAGAGTTCCATCTTTTTTCATCTTATTCAATGCTTTATTTGTCGCATTCAGCAATGACTTATCAGAGAAATCCACTGCCGCCCCAATTTGTCCAGTAGCCTCAGATTTGTATGAACCCAACAATTTAAGTGATAGTGATGAATCCTTGGAAAGAGTGTAATCTGCAACTATCCCATCAGTAACACAGGCTGCAATTTTACCAGTATCAACAGCCAACATTAATTCAGTTTGTTTCCCATATACTTGAACATCCTTAACCATCCCTTCTTTCTTCCATTTTTCTGCAATTTCTAGAAATGCTGTCCCTTTTTGTGCACCAATAACCTTGCCTTTTAGATCCGCTAACGAATTGATACTCGAATTTTTGGGAATTACAACCGCATCTCCTTCTTTATACCATACGTCTGTAAAAGCAGCTTTTTGGAGACGATCCTTTTTTATATACATAGCATCTGTCACCATATCTATTGAACCCTTGTCCAATTCGACCAGAAGATTTTCAAACGGAACTTGCTTCATCTCAACCTTCTTTATTCCAATACGCTTTGCAATCTCCTTGATAATGTCTGCATCAATGCCCGTAAATTTCTTTGTTTTTGTGTCAATGTAAGCAAATGGTGCATCATTAGATGAGCCAACAACAAGTACGCCCTTTTTCTTAATCTTTGCAAGAGTATCTGTACCTGACGCTGTTGAAGAACTTGTTGAACTGTTTTTGTCTGAAGAACAAGCAGTTATAAATAATAATAGTGATAAAATACCCAATAATGATAATAATATCTTTTTCTTCATACAACTATCTCCTTTTTTAGTGCAGAATTTTCATTTTTTTCTCTAATAATTTCATCAACTGCGATAAAGGCAAGCTTAATAATAGATATACAACAGCCAAAATTGTATATGATTCGATTGTTTCAAATGTTTGTGATGCATATGTTTGTGTTCGCAATAGAAGCTCACTCACTGAAATGATAGCTAATAATGATGTATCTTTTATCATCATTACCAGATAATTACCCAACACAGGAATACTATTTGTAAACGCCTGCGGAATGATTATCTTCCATAAAACCTGGTAATAAGTAAAGCCAAGTGCTAGGCCTGATTCCTTCTGTCCCTCATCAATTGAGAGAATAGCAGAACGAAACACTTCAGAAATATAAGCTCCATAATTAATTGAAAGTCCTGCAATCCCTGCAGCCACCGCTGAAAATTGAATATTAGCACTACTATTGCCCATTGACTTTAATATACTATCGAGTATTAATGGTACAACATAGTAAATATAGAAAAGTTGTACAAGCAGCGGAGTTCCCCTAACAATTTCCACAATCGTAGCAAAAAAGTACTTGACAATCTTTAATTGTGTAAGCCTGCAAATTGCCACTAGCAAACCTACTACTACCGCAATCAGAAAACTAGAAATCGTTGTTTGTAATACAACCACTACACCTTGTAAGAGTGATGGAACTAAATTATTAAAAGCATCTGTCCAGTTTAAATTCATGCAAAAAATCCTTTCTTTACAGAATACGAGCGAGAAATTCTTGAGTTCTGAGATTTTGAGGATTTTCAAAAATTTCACTTGGAGTCCCTTGCTCCACTATGTATCCACCCTCCATAAAAATCACTCGATCAGCGACATCACGCGCAAACCCCATCTCATGTGTAACCACAATCATTGTCATCCCATCGTTAGCCAACTTTTTTATAACCTTTAAAACCTCCCCAACCAACTCTGGATCCAATGCTGAAGTTGGTTCATCAAATAACAGAAGTTCTGGATTCATTGCAAGTGCTCTTGCAATCGCCACACGCTGCTTTTGACCTCCAGACAAAGAAACGGGATATACATCTTTTTTCTCAAGCAGACCTACCTTATTCAATAGCTCGCAGGCTTCTTCTTCAGCCAATTCTTTCTTCTTCTTGTTTAAACTTCTCGGTGCCATTGTTATGTTGTCCAGTACTTTTTTTAAGTTGAATAAGTAATATCCCTGAAATACCATTCCTACACTTTGCCGATACTTATTTACTTTGATTTTCCCATTTAGGATACTTTGATTTTGAAAGATAATATCGCCAGCCGTTGGTATTTCAAGTAAATTTAAACATCTTAAAAATGTACTCTTTCCTGAACCAGATGGCCCAATAATACAAACTACCTCTCCTTTTTTTATATTCATACTGACATCTTTCAAAACCAAATTTGAGCCATAACTTTTTGAAATACTCCTAACAGACATCATCGTTTCTTCCATTTCTGTACACCTCCTAAACCAGGATATTTTACTTAACACTTAATTCCTCAATTGATTCCTCTAAAATTGTTAGACCAACATTTAATTGGTCATCTGTTATCACTAAGGGAGCTAAGAAGCGAATTACATTTCCATGCACCCCTGCATTTTCTATAATTAATCCCTTTGAAACACAAAGTTGAATTAAAGCATTCACAAATTTAGTAGCAGGCTTCTTAGTCTCTTGATTTTCAACAAACTCAATCCCAATCATTGCGCCCCATCCTCGGACATCTCCGATAACTGAATATCTTGTTTTCCATTCCAAGAATTCTTTTTTGCAGCGTGCCCCAATTTTTTGTGCTCTGGTTATTAAATCCTCATCCTTAATGATCTCCAAGACTTCAAGTGCCGCCGCACACGCAACTGCATTTCCTCCAAATGTGCCTCCAATTACACCCTGTGGTACACTATCCATTATTTCCTTTCTTGCAATTACACCGCCTAACGGTAATCCACCAGCAATTGACTTAGCTACGGTTAAGATGTCTGGTGCAAATCCTGCTTCTTGCCAATAATTTGAAGCAAACATTCTTCCTGTTCTTGCAAAACCACTTTGTACCTCATCTGCAATTAATAAGATTCCATTGTCATCACAAATCTTTCGCAGCGCTTCGACCCATTTTAATGGTGCAGGAATAAATCCGCCTTCTCCTTGAATTGGTTCAAGGACAATTGCAGCGACTTGGTCAGCAGCCGACTCTTCTTCAAAAATCTGATTTATTTTAGCTAGATAATATTCAAGTGCATCTTCTTCTCCTATTCCCTTTGGCAAACGATACATATTAGGAAAATCTGCCCTAAATATTCCATCAGCCAATGGGCCTGTGCCTTTTGCATATGCTTTTTTTGATGTCATTGTCATTGTCAATAATGTACGTCCATGAAATGCACCTGAAAAAACAATTATATTCGGCCTACTTGTATATACTTTCGCGATTTTGATGGCATTTTCATTTACTTCTGCACCACTATTTGCAAAAAATACTTTTACATCTTTTTGTTTCTTAACTGGAGCAATTTCGGCAAGCTTTTGTGCCAACATTGTATACCCTTTATGTGTAACTATATTGAACATTCCGTGCAGGTATTTCTCACTTTGTTTTTTTACCGCTTTAACAACACGTGGATTTGTATGTCCTACATTTAAGACGCCCACTCCGCCTACCCAGTCCAAAAATAAATTTCCATCTGGATCTTGAATAATTGCACCTTCTGAATTTTCAATCACTACAGGATACACACAGCCCACAGAATTAGGAACATATTTTTTTCGTTCATCTAATATTACATTTGCTTTAGGACCTGGTAACTGTTTAGTTATAATTTTTGGCAATCTTGTACTCAACATCTATAATTCCTTCTTCCATTGACTTGTAAAATATTAGATATATAATGATAAACAAAAAAAGTTGGTGTAAAAATGGCTATAAATTTCAGATCAGTCTATTATGCAACTAAAGAAAAATATGAAATGAATCTCATAACCGGCAGTACTGGCCTAGATAAATTGTTTAGCTGGGTCCATATCCTGGAAAATATAGACACTATGGATTATCTGCACGGAAACGAGATTGTTATAACTACTGGAATAGGAAAGAGTTCCGACTCTTGGCTTTTTGAGTATGTCCAAAAGGTAATCTCCTCTGGGGCAACTGCCCTAATTATTAACACAGGGCAATTTATTAACGATATTCCCAAGAACATAATTGATCATTGTGGTAGAGAAAATTTTCCTCTAATCACAGTCCCTTGGAAAGTGCATTTAATTGATATAATTAGAGACTATTGCAACCGAATTTTTGCAAGTGAACAATTATCATATAGTCTTATGGGAAGCGTCAAGAATGCAATCTTTCATCCTAACGCACCTGAAACATTCGAGCGACAACTTGAAAGAAACAATTTCGACCTACATTCCGATTACACTATTCTCGCGATTAACAGTAATGACCTGAATATTTTAAAGATTGATTCTAAACTTTATGGAAAACTTCGGCTTAAAGTTGAGGTTGAACTAAATAAGTTTGCATTCATTAACTGTATTTTCGATTATGATAGTTCCTTCTTCATCGTGATTAATAGTGCAACCAATATTTCAGAATTTGCTAACTCAATTGATAAAATGCTGAAAATTAATTTCAAGGAATATCATTTCAACATCAGTGTAAGTTCAACAGCTTCATCCATTTTTGAATTGCATCGTTCATACAAACAAATTGAATATGTTAAGTCTCATATGCATAAAAAATCTTCAAGTTCAGTTTGCTTTTTTGAAGACAATGGGATAAATGAACTCATTTTAGCCGTTAATAATTATCAGCTTCTTGAAGATAGTGCCCTAAAAACATTGGAACCTCTTTTGAAATATGATCAAGAAACTGGTACTCAATACTTAGATCTTCTCAAACTATATCTACAAGAGAACTGTAGTGTTAAAGCTGTTTCTGAAAAAACATATACCCATCGAAACACAATTAATTATCGTATCAAACGTATCAGAGATTTATTGGGTGTAAATCTTGATGAGAACGAAGAACGTTTTAAACTAATACTTGCATTTCACATTATGGATATTTTATAATTTTTCCCATCTCCTTTTCGTTGTAAGCATATTATCATAATTATTCATAATGTGACATGTATCGAAGCATAAATATACTATTGAAAATTTGTGCTGGAGCACAAATTCACTTTTCTTTTTTCATTTTTATCTCCCTTAAACTTATTTTTAAAAAAAATAACGTTATCATTCAAAAAATGTGTATAAAAAATCTAGGATTAATTCTGACTGAGAACAGCTTTTGCTAATCTCATTATCAAAATTAATTCTAGACTTTTATGTGTAGTTCTAAAACTTTATAAAATTAAATTCAACTATTTTTTATACTATTACAACTCAGTATCTCTCAACTCAGCCTATTTTATATATGCATTTTTCCAGACAAATCCACCAACTGCTAGCTCTTTTGCATGTTCCTTAACTGTCTCATCAACGTGCAAGCTTCCAATCTCTTCTTCCCCTTCTACAAAGAATTTCAAATTCACAGGAAGACCGCCATTTTCCTGAAACCACTTCACCATTACTAACCGCGTCATAAGTTCATCTTCATCATCACTAGCTCCTCTAGCAATCAATTTTCCATCAACAAAAGTTAGTTTAAACGGCTCTGTCGTCCATTCGTCTAATGATCGTGCGGGCTGCACATCATAATGGTTGTAGAATAGAACTGTTTTTGAGCTTTTTCCTTCAAACTCCGCATAAACAAATGGATTTTGTCCTTTTCTTTCCCATTTTTCAGATTTCTGCGCTCCTAATTGTTCAAAAGTTTTTACTAACCAATCGCTAGTTTCTTTAATTCCTTTGTTTTCCGCAGAAACGCTTGGAATTGCAAGATAATCAAGAAAATCGTTAAGCTGATTTTTTTCATAATTATGTATATCTTTAACCATGATAATTCACCTTTCTCACACAAAAAAGCACCCTAGTTTATCAGCAATGATAAAACTACGGTGTTATATTGAAAGGTTTTATTCTACTCCATTAAGATTAAATTTCAATAGTTAATTTGGATTTAATATTCAAAAAGTAATTACTATTATTCATTTTACTTTTTAAAGCCAAATTATCTTTCAAAATTATCACACAAAAAGAACCTGCTTTTTACTTATGCAGATCCTTAGTAAATGTTTATACTGTGACTCAATATACCACAATTTATCCTAGAAATTTTTTAGGTCATCAACAATCAGCAGTTTCAAATATATGTTTCAGTTCTATCATGCATTTTATAACTTAATACTATAATGTGTACCCTTCAACGCTGCTTTTAAACTTTGTTCATCAAAATCACCTGCAACAACTGCATTTGCATTAGCAAGACTTACACCAACCTTGGTTACTCCAGCAACTCCTGAAAAAGATTCAGTCACCTTTTTCACACAACCATCGCACTTCATACCAGTAATTTCATATGTTTTTTCCATCATATTCCCTCCTTATTCTTTTTCACGCTTTTTTAGACGGCCTAAAAGATCTAAGACGCAACGCATTTAATAAAACTGAAACCGAACTAAAACTCATTGCAGCCCCCGCAATCATTGGGTTAAGTAATGGCCCACCAAGTAAAAATAGTCCTCCCATTGCCACTGGAATACCCAATATATTATATGCAAAGGCCCAAAAGAGATTCTCTTTAATATTGCGAATAGTTGCCTTGCTTAACTGATATGCAGTGACAACATCCAGCAAATCATTATGCAACAATACAATATCTGCCGCAGCAACTGCCACATCGGTTCCTGAACCAATCGCAATTCCAACATCGGCTTGTGCCAAAGCAGGTGCATCATTTATTCCATCGCCAACCATTGCAACACGTTTGCCTTCAATCCGTAAAGCCTGCACTTGCTGTGCCTTATCCGCAGGCATAACCTCACTTTTAACTATTTCTATCCCGACCTGTTCTGCAATTGCAGATGCAGTTTTGGCATTATCGCCAGTCATCATAATTACTTCAAGTCCTACTTCTTGCAATCTAGCAATTGCAGACCGGCTTGAACTCTTGATAGAATCTGCAATCGCAACAATTCCCACTAATTGTGTACCCAATGCTAATAATAACGGTGTCTTTCCTTGCAATGCTAACCCATCAACTTGTTTTTTTATCTGAGATACATCAATCTGCTTTGCCATCATCAGCGACTCATTGCCTATACTAATAGTATCTCCAGCAATAACTGCTTGAATTCCTTTACCCGCTATTGATTGAAAATCTGAAGCAGCTCTTATCTGTACATCATGCTCCCGCACATAAGCCATAATCGCCCTTGCAAGAGGATGCTCGGAATTGTATTCTAGCGCAGCAGCAAGTTCTATAACTTTTTTTTCTGTAAAATTATTAAAAGTAAAAATATCAGTAACACTTGGAATTCCGGTTGTAATTGTCCCAGTCTTATCTAATACAACAGCTTGGACATTTTGCAACGACTCAAGAGCTGTTCCACTCTTAAAGAAGACTCCACTATCCGCACCCTTGCCTGTTCCAACCATTATTGCCGTTGGTGTTGCTAATCCAAGCGCACATGGGCAAGCAATTACTAAAACGGCAATTGCAATTGTCAAAGAAAAGCTAAATGATTCATTACCAATAAAGTACCATCCAAACCCAGCTAATAAAGCCAAAATAATTACCGTTGGTACAAAAAATGAGGATACTCGATCCGCAATTTTTGCAATCGGAGCTTTTTGTGCCTGTGCATTCTCTACTAACTTAATAATTTGGGATAAAACCGTTTCTTTTTGCTTTTTTGTGACTTTAAGCTTGAAGGAACCTCCTTGATTTAAGCTCCCTCCAAATACATTATCTCCAAGCTTCTTCGTTACTGGCATGCTTTCACCTGTCAATAATGATTCATCAACAGTTGAATTTCCTTCAATAATCTGGCCATCAACTGGAATCTTCTGTCCTGGACGTACAATAACAATATTTTCGATCTTTATGTCAGCTAGAAGTCGCTCTTCTTCCCGGCCATCAACTATTACGTTTGCAGTTTTAGGTGCTAAATCCAACAGTTTCTTTATTGCTGTTGAAGTTTTTCCCTTTGAAACTGTTTCAAAATATTTTCCTAGTGTAATTAATGTCAGAATTGTTCCTGCAGCCTCATAGTATAAGGTATCAGAGTAACTATACTTACCTAAAAAAACTTGAGTTGTTCCAAAAACACTGTACACTAGCGCAGCACCTGATCCTAGAGCAACAAGTGAATCCATATTGGGATGCCCTTTTAACAAAGTTTTGAATCCAATTCTGTAATAATCAAAATTCAAGATAACCACAGGAATTGCCAATATCAGTTCAACAGCAACAAAAAGCCGTGGGTTAGAATCAGACCGCATAAAATCAGGCAGCCAAAATCCCAACATTGAGCCCATTGCAATATATAAAAGTGGAACTGTAAGGATAGCGGAATAGACAAATTGACTCCATAGTTTATTTATTTGTCGTTCTTTGCTAAATGTCTGTTGTTCGATCTCATCAGATGTTCCAACGAGTAACTTGGCGCCGTAACCTGCTGCAATAACCGTCGAAACAATTTTTTGCTTATCAAGTGATTCTGGCTCATACACCACATTCATCTTTTCAGTTGTCAAATTTACACTAACATCAGACACACCTATTAGCTTGCTAACTGCTTTTTCGATTGTCAACGAACATGATGCGCACACCATTCCATCAATTGCATAATCTTCACTTTTCATTGATTATTCACCTCTATCTCGCAATCTTCAATGTCATTGCGTTCAAAGCAACAATAACCGTCGAAAGTGACATTACAATTGCCCCAACTGCTGGGCTCAAAACAAAGCCTATTCCGGCAAGAAGCCCAGCTGCTAATGGTAATGCAATAATATTATACCCGGCACCCCACCATAGATTTTCAACCATTTTGCGATTTGTTGCCTTTGCAAGATACAAGAAGTCCAAAACATCTTTTGGATTACTCTTAACCAAGATTACATCTGCTGAATCAATTGCCACATCGGTTCCTGCGCCAATTGCAATACCAATGTTGGCCCTCGCTAAGCTTGGAGCATCGTTAACCCCATCACCAATCATCATCACATTATGGCCTTCATTTTGATACTGTCTAACAATCTTTTCCTTAGCTTCCGGTTTCAAGTCTGCCTTGACAGTAATTTCACCAAGTTGTTGCGCAATTTTTTGTGCAGCCAACTCATTATCACCGGTTAACATAACGGGTTCAATCCCTAATTTGTGCAGCTCTGCAATAAAAGACTTTGACTCTGGCTTAATTTGATCGCCCTGTGCAGCAAGGCCCAGAACTTTTTGATTGCTTATCAAGTAACTAATTGAATTTCCTTTTTGGGCCAAGTCGGTAAATTGTGCTTGCTTAAAATCAATATTATTTTTTTTCAAATAACTTGCCGTTACAATACTGTATTCATGACCACCAATTGTACCTGTGACACCCACACCCTTAATCGTCTGAACATTAGCTGCCGAACCTGCTTTTAACTTTCTTTCCCTTACTTCTGCGAGAATACCTGCTGCCAGCGGATGGCTTGAATTTGCTTCAAGTTGTGCCATTAAACTCAAAATTTCGTTATCTGAATAATTTGAATGTAAGCTTTTAACTTCATTTACCTTAAAAGCACCCTCAGTTAAAGTCCCCGTTTTATCCATTAAAACGATATCCAAGTGCTTGACTTGTTCTAAAGCTGTCCTGTTTCGAATTAGTAATCCATGCGTTGCTGCCAACGAGGTACTTCTAGAAACAACAAGCGGAATAGCTAATCCTAACGCATGCGGACAGGCAATGACTAACACCGCAACGGTCCGATTAAGTGCAGTGCTCATGTCTGCGAGATTCAACCAAACTAAAAAGGCAATAATCCCAATTACCAATGCGGCATAAAATAACCACTTTGACACCCGATCGGCAATAGATTCAGCCTTTGATTTATCTTGCTGTGCTTGACCAACAAGTTTGCTGACCTGTGCCAAATAACCATTTTCACCAGTTCCAGTAACAGCAACAAGAAGTGTCCCATCTCCATTCAAGGAACCACCAATAACTTTATCCTGCTTTTTCTTCAAAACCAACTTGGACTCACCAGTTACCAACGATTCATTCACAGAGCTCATACCATCGACAACCTTCCCGTCAGCTGGTATTTTCTCTCCCGCTAAAACTTTAATCTGCTGCCCTTCTTGCAACTCGCTCAACATTACATCATGTGTTTCACCGTCTTCAAATACATGTGCTTCACCGGGCAACAGAGCTGCCATCTTCTCAAGCGCATTACCCGCGTTCATTGTGGCATTCATCTCAATCCAGTGTCCTAATAACATGATGACAATCAAACTTGCTAATTCCCAAAAGAAGTCCATTACATGTGGCATCCCAGTAACAAAATGATTCATGATAAAAGCGTACAAACTATAGATATAAGCTACACTAATTCCCATTGTAATCAGCATCATCATTGCTGGATTTTTTTCTTTTATTTCCTGCCATGCTCCTGTATAAAATGGCTGCCCACCATAGAAGAAAAGAAATGTTCCTAAGAACAAAACTAACCAGTCTGATCCAGTAAATGATAAATCAAAAGGAAGTTCAATTCCCATAAATGACGAGAGTACAAATATCGGTAAAGCCACAATAAATGAAATCCAAAATTTCCCTTTGAGATTACCCATGTGATGCATAGACCCCATCTCATTGTTCATTTGACTGTGGTCCATTCCTGACATCTCATGATGGTCCATCTTATCGTGATTCATTCCCGACATGTTATGATGCTCCATCTTACCGTGATTCATTCCTGACATGTTATGATGCTCCATCTTACCGTGATTCATTCCTGACATGTTATGATGCTCCATCTTATCGTGATTCATTCCTGACATCTCATGGCCTTTCAGCTTCAAATTTTTTTCATCATCATTCTTCATATGCTCAACCCTCCTGATTATTTTCTGGTAAGTCTAACAGCAATCATCTTTCATTCCTTCGGGTAAACAATCACACTTTATCACTTCTGGTGCTGTTTTGCTTTTTTGTACAAGTACTTTCTGTAGCTCTTGGATATCCGTACGACTTAATTCCAACTTGGAGAGTAATTCAATTACAACTTTGCCTTTTTTCATATTACATAAATGATCAAATAACTCCGTAACATTCTCATTCATCGCATCTTTTTCTTCAATAGTCGGATGATAAATGAA
The DNA here is from genome assembly GCF_047719775.1 of Liquorilactobacillus sp. Lineage (NCBI taxonomy): Bacteria > Bacillati > Bacillota > Bacilli > Lactobacillales > Lactobacillaceae > Liquorilactobacillus > Liquorilactobacillus sp. The sequence goes on along the minus strand of NZ_JBDNTS010000005.1, from coordinate 113,364 downwards.
CTTACGCCCATCTTTTACAGTCTGCAAAATTTCCTTATTCACAAGTCTTCTTAACAAAGTCTTGACTGTCGATTCTGTCCAAGAACGTTTTTTCTGTATCAATTCAATTACCTCTGAACTACTTGCACCACCCTTGGTCCAAATAATTCGCATTAATTCCCATTCTGCAGGACTCATTTTTGTTGCATCACTTGCAGTCATCCATGTCACTCTTTTTTTGTCTACGCTTGTAACCACAAATATATGGTAATCCTTTTGTTTACACTTGTCAACACAAAAAAGCCCCAATGTTAATTAATCACTTTTCATCAATTAACACTGGAACCATTTTTAAATTTTACTCTACATTTATTCTGACAAATTTTCAATTAATTGTTTGACATCTTTAGTTCGCATTACATCGCAATAAATATGATTCATAATTTTTAATTCCGCCTCATGTACATCCATTGTTGCTCCTGCACAAGCATCTTCAGCAACAATAACATTAAACCCACGATCTGCTAAATCTCTCACCGATGTTGCTACACATTGATCTGTAACAACACCGGTTACTATTACTGTTTTAATCTGCAAGTTATTCAATAATTGGACATATGCTGTTCCATTAACCACGCTATCTGTTGACTTTTCAACAACTATATCTTCTTTTTCAGGAGAAAGTGCATCAATAATTTGTGCTCCATAAGACATTCTTGGTAGTAAAATATTATTCCATCCTGGACGTCGTTGTACAGGAGAACGATCTCGACCGTCCTTTCTAAAACTTGCAATTCGAGCATAAGACACTAACATCTCTTTTTTACGAAAAAGATCCAATAGCTTTTTGTTATTAGGAACAACAACTTGGTTGATACGTTCATAAAAAGGTCGCCATTGCTCAAAAGTTCCTTCTTCTTTGAATTTCACTGCATCTCCAGTATTATCAAGTACAAATTCGTTCTGCATATCCACTACTAAAAGAATTGTACTTTTCCTTTCAATTGAGTAAACAAAAGCGCCACTATTGTTTGTTGAGTAATATAATGTATCTTCCATCCATACACCTCTCTATTTGACTTTCAGTTTAATCTTCTCTTATATGAGACTACCCATCCTATTAATATCCAAACAACTACAATGTATGGAAACAAATTCATCGGAAAGTCTGGAACAGGCCAAAGATTACTATAAATAGGATAAATCAGTACACAAGTTCCCATGATTGGTGAAAATAAATGCTTCCAAAAAGAGAAGTACTCACGATGATGCACAAAAAACTTGATTGCGCCAATATTGACCATCACATAAACTAACAATAGTGATAATGTACCTAATGTACCACAGTAATTATAGAAATTAGTTGGTCCAACCCTTAATCCAAAAATTATATATGCAACTAACGCAATTACAGAAACTGTATCTAGTGCATGTTTAGGGGTTGCAACCAATGATCTATCAACTGAAAACCAAGACGTAAGGTAACCATTATCAGCCAATGCTTTCATCATAAAGGCCGCTGCATTCATCGCCCCTAAATAGCAGGCAAAAAAACTTGTACAACTTGCAAAGTCAATAAATACAGCCATATAACTTCCGACATATCTAGTGGCTAAATAATTTAACGGCGCTGATGAATTAGCAAGTTTTGCAATATTTTTTGTTCCAAAACCAATAACTTGTGCATAACTGACAATTACATAAAAGATAACTGCAAAAATTACAGTTCCTAAAATTGCAACAGTAATTGCTTTTTTTGGCTTTTTTGCCTGTGGTGCAACTGTTGCAGCTCCTTCAAAGCCGGCAAATGATAATAAAGCAAAAACCATCCCAGTTCCCAACCCACTTAATGGTGTGCCAGACAAAGTAAATGGCTTTACTGAGTTACCATTATTACCGCCAGAAAAAATAATTATTAGCGCTAAAATTGCCAAAGCTGCAACAGAAATTAATTCAAGAATTAAGGCAAATCTTGTTGAGAATTCAATACCCTTATGGCTTAACCACCAGCCAGCAACCAATGCAATTACGATATAAACCGGAATTGGTATACTAATATCAAAATGTTTTAAGAAAACATCTGCAAAATTCGAAAATATACTCACACATCCGACCGTGAAAGCAATATAGGTAAGTGTTAAAGCCCAACCAGATAGAAATCCAATTCGTTCACCAAATGCTTTAGAATTATAAGCATATGCTGAACCTTCACCTGGAATATGATGTGCTAACTCAACAAAAGATATTCCAACAAAAAAAATTCCCAAACCGCCTAAAATAAACGCCAGTGGAATCGCTGATCCCGTTGCTGCTGCCGTTCCTGCAGTATTAAATGCCATCGCCCCTGTTGGTGCAACAACTGCTATTGATAAACCAAAAACTTCTAATAAAGATAACTTTTTCTCTTCTCTCATCCTTTTTCCTCTCATTCCATGTCCATAGGCTATCCTCTTATTAGTAGATAATACGATGTATTTCTGCAATTTTTTTCGGTTCCATTCCATCATAAAACTTAACTTCTGATTTCTTAACTTTGCAATATGCTTCTAACAATTTATTTGGTAATACTTTCTTAAAATATTTATCAGCTATAAGTTCTTCAAGCGCTTCAGTAAGGGAATTTGGTAATTTCTTAACTCCGTATTTTTTTCTTTCTTCTGCTGATAATTCTGCTGGATCCACATCTAGAGGCTGATTGGGTAAGATTTTGTTTTTAATTCCATCAAGACCAGCTAACAGTATTCCTGCAATAGCCAAATAAGGATTAGCAGAAGCATCACTGGCTTTCAATTCAATATTTATTGAACTTTCTTGATTTCCCCAAAAGGTTGACGGAATGCGAACTGCAGCTTCGCGATTATCTTGCCCATATGTTGCATAGGCAGAGCTCCATTCTCCCGGTTGCAAGCGCTGGTATGAATTAACTGTTGGACAAGTAAGCGCAACTACCGCCTTTATGTGCTTGAGTAATCCCCCAACAAAGTACTTACCTAACACACTCAGCTTCATCTCATCAGATTCATCATATAATGCATTTGAATCAGCTTTAATATTCCATAGTGAAAAATGAATGTGTCCACCATTTCCTTCAGTTGTAAGAATTGGTTTTGGTGCAAATGTAGTAAATAAATTATGTTCTTTTGCAATCGTCTTGATTGCTCGCTTAAATCTAATCTCATTATCCGCTGCGCTTAACAAATCTGTTGGTTCCATTGATAACTCATGTTGACCAAAACCAGCCTCAGGATAATATTGTTCTGCATTTATTCCACTCTCTTCAAGTGTTTCTAAAATATCTGGTAGCATTTGATAAAAAATGTCAGTTGCATCAATACTAAAACAAGGATGTTCGTCAAGTGGTTCCAATTCGTTTTCTTCATTTTTTTTGAAATAAATAAATTCATTTTCATATGTTCCAATTGTTTTCAAGCCTAAATTTGCATATTCTTCAAGAACACTTTGTAATAATAATCTAGGATCAGCTTCATACAGGTTTTGCGCTGTATCGTAATGATTGCACATCAATGTAGCAATTTGTCTGACGCCTGGGACTAAAGTTAGTGTTTTCAAGTCAGGAATCAGTCGTACTTCACCCACTGCAGACATTCCAGGAATATCTTGAAGTTGATCATGTGCATTCATGCCTAACATTGCTCGTGTAATTCCAATTCCACTTATCAAGTGATTACCCAATTTCTTAACCGTGATAGTTTTTCCACGTGTAATTCCATTATAATCAACGTAAACAAATTCTAAGAGTTTGATATTATTAGTAGCAATAAAAGCCTGTGCTCTTGCAGTTTCTTCTAAATTTTGTTCAATCATCCAAACTCCTCCTCATTATTTTTATGAATATTTATAACTTATGCAGATATAAGTATGTTTTCATATTTATCATTATCTTTCTAAAACTACAGTATCTACATAGCATAATTTTCAATGTTTCAATATCTATTTTATGTAATTATACATAAACTATCTATAATAACAATATTTATTCATTATTATTTAGTATAAATTAAAAAAGATGGCTTTTAATTTTTTTTCCATCTTTTTTTGTTCATATTTAATTTTAATCTAAAATCAATCGTTAGCTAATATTTCTACTTTTATTTTTAATACATTTATCTTATCTTTTTAATATTTTCGTTTCTCATCACTAACAATTTCAACCTTAATCCTATCTGGATCTTCAAAAAATAATGTGTACACATCATTACCACTTGCATGAGGGTAGCTGTCTGCATACAACTCACTATATCCTCGTTCATGAACTTCTTGGCGAATAAAATCAACAGTTTGGGGAGACTCAACATAAAAGGCTAAATGATTTAGTCCCACCGCTGTTCGATTATATTTTGGCTCTATCTTGTCGGTCTGTACAAAAACAATATAGGTGTCATCAAAGCGATAGCTTACTCCATCCGCCCATTTCTGAAAAAGTTGATAATTGAGCTTGTCAATCAATAACCATTCCCAAAAGTTCCGTGTTTCCTTCAAGTTTCTCACGTATAATTCAATATGACTAATTGTACCTGTTTTTTTCAAAATTTGAATACTCCTAATATTATTTGTTAATACTAGACTAACACACATAATATTAATTTTCCCTGTCCCAACAATCAGAGCTTCTCTGCAAATCCTATCAGTTGCTAAACAGGTTTTGCGACTTCTATCATAATTCCAATTCATTTTTCCTAAATTTAACTATGTTACTAATTTTGAAGGTTGCATATGCGTAAGGCATTATCTTAGTTTCATCAGCAAGTTCATTTTCAAATATATCGACTTTAACCGCTTTTCTACTAATTTTGTTTTTTATGTCAATAATCTCACTTGAAGCATTTAAAATTCTAACCAGATATTTCCCTTTTTCTTTGGATGGATAAGTTGCTGATACCACTAATTCTTGATCAACAGCAAGCAATGACAATTTTCTTGGAATCTGATAACTAATTTCTGTTGGCCAAATTTTATTGTCTAATCGATTTATGAATAGATTTAATGTCTGCTTTTGGTAAGAAATACTTTGATCAAAAGCTGTATTTATTTCTCTTGAAAGTAAGCTAAGCGATTCATCTGTTTTGTTCAATACCATCCCAACAGAAAACTCCCAGTCACCCTTTTCCTGTGCCATTGGAGTGGGCATCATAATATGTCCTTCATTTGTAGTATCCCCTGATGCTCTCCCTGGTCTCCACGCTAAATTTGGCTTTCCTAATTGTCCAGTGGTAGATAATAAGGTTATATAAAGATACTTATTATCAAACTCAAACTCCTTTAATCCCTCCGGAAAGAAACTAAAAGATTTATTATTACCGTTCACATTCAGAAGTTTGTCAAAATTATATATATTTACAGGTTTTTCATCAAATTTATCTTGCCAACTTTCGGAAACTTTTTTATTTGTAACATCGATTATCCCACCTTGTATACCTGCTTTAATCTTAAAAATTTCTTTATTCGGATTTATCCTCAATCGTACCCGATGCGATTCAATATTATTATTAAAAATTACCTTAAAAGAAAACCTTTCAGTAATTTTATTCAATGTTATTACTAGTTTGTATGAAAATTTTTTCTTGTCATTTCCATTTATTCTATCTGATAATGTTTCAGGCAATACCTGCTCTCCACTTATTATTAAATTCTCCAATATATCACTGTCACGGACCACATTGCACTCACTAAATGGTAAGACTCTCTCCTCATCATCTTCAACAGGAGAGTAATCATAGGTATCTCCATCATTCCCCGCATCTAGCAGTGACATAAAGTCATTAATAACCTCAGTTCCACTGATAAAATTTATCTTCCCATTGTTGAATTCAAATTTTATATTTTTTGTTGCAACATAATCATTAACTTTCAAGACACAAGAATTATTCTCGTCTGGTACATCATGAAATCTTATTACCGTATATCCTAATGAATCTAGCCGAACCTTGATTGTACATGTCAATGCAAAATACTCGGGTTCATCAAAATATTCTCTACCCTTTTCCGTCATTTTTAAAACATGTTTTCTCATCGGATAATGTTTGTCAACCACGACTGATTGAAATTCAACATTATCAAATTTAATATTTTTTGAACGAGCCATAATTCTTACTTTTTTAAATCCATCAAAAATCTGCGGTGTAGTATTAAATAAAAGCAATTCATTATCATTAAGATCTAGTGATTCTCCAATCTTCTTCTTAATTAAATTTTCAATCCCATCTGCCAACTCATTTGCTTCCTTAAATCTATGCATAATATCCTCTGCAACATTGTCAGAAATACTCCCTCCCAACGAATCATGTGCCTGTGACTCCAATAATTTTTTCCACAACTGTGTAAGCATGCCTCTGCCAACTTCAATACCAGTACTTTCCGCAATCACCATCAGAGGTTCAACACGCTTCAAAATTTTCTGTTCAATTTCAAAATTTTGCTTTTTAATTGATTGCCTTACTGAACCGATAGTCCTATGAATTCTTGAGTAGGTTGGCAAACGTAATTCACCGCTATATTCGGGTAATACTTTTCCTTTCAAAATATCAACAAATTCCTGATAAGTAGAAACTTTTGTCTCATAATTACTTTTCTCGTTAATATTTCTTACAGTTTCTGCAATATTATGAACAATATTCATCTGATCAATCCCTGATGGCATCAAAACATCAGAATTATTACCATATTCGTGTAAAAACTTGATATTTGGGTCGTACCTATCATTAATAAAACTAGACATTTTTTTCTTAGCATCTAATCCAATTTGTCCTGTAAAATATCCAAAAGGAAAATTGGCAGCAGTTACTGTATCCTGACTCAAAGCTTTCCATTTAAAATAGGGTGAAGAAACTTGTGTATTAAAATTAGTTCCTCTCCAAAAAAGAATACTGTCTATTCCAGCCTGATTTAACAACATTGGCATTTGTGCATTAAATCCAAATGTATCAGGCAAGTAACCTACCATCATTGCTTTCCCGTATTTTTCAGTTGCCTCACTTATACCAATATTAAGGTTTCGTAAAATGGATTCAGCATCAGGTATCAATGCATCTGTTTGCGTGTACCAAGGACCTACAAATAATCTGTCACTCTTCACTAATTTGCGGATTCTTTCTAAGTTTTCAGGATGAGTGTTTACATATTCATCAAGAATAGATGTCTGTCCATCAAGACAAAAATTAGCATCTGGGTGGGTTTCAAGCTCATTAAGTACTTCTGTAAAAACTTGGTCCGCTAAAACTTGTGAATCCATTACCGTAAAATACCATTCTCTATCCCAATGTGTATGGTTTACAAGATATGCTTTTACCACTTTGTTGCCTCCTTATTATTCTTCTGATTCAATACTACTTTTTGTAAATTTCTTCAATAAATTGACTAAAATGGCTACAGTGAAAACACCAACGAAAATTGCAATAATATAAAGTATCCAATTCGAAGAAAATGGAATTGCCATGACTGTTGAGAGGGCTGTCTTTTGATATGTTCCAAAAAATCCATTAACCGCACAGCCTAATGAAGTTCCTACAATAATGCTTGGAATCACTCTAACCGGATCAGCAACCGCAAATGGAATTGTTCCTTCTGTAATTCCTACAATCCCCATCACTAATGCAGATCTTCCACTTTCGATTTCTTGCTCAGAATAAAGTCTCTTGCCACCTAATAGTGTTGCAACAAACATTCCAAGTGGAGGGATTCCAATCGCCATTAGCATAGCCGTACTTGCCTGATATCCTCCTGAGGTAAATGCCGCCATTCCAAAAGCATAAGCAATTTTGTTGATAGGTCCCCCCATATCTATAGCCATCATTGCGCCCAAAATTCCTGCCATTAACACTGCATTTGCTCCACTCATCCCTTTAAGCCAAGCTGTTAAGAATATTGTCATTGTTTGAATAGGTGTACCTATTACATATATCAGCAAAAGGCCAATTATAAGTGTTGCTAAAAACGGAATAATAATTAAGGACTTAACCGCTTGTAAGTTTGCTGGCATTGGTATTTTTTTTAACCATTTAGCACTGTAACCAACTAAAATCCCTACTAACATACCTCCTAGAAAACCTGTTCCCATCTTTGAAGCAATCAATCCCACTATAAACGCTGGAGCTAGTCCAGGACGATCCGCAATTGCAAATGCAATATATGCGGCAATCATCGGAACAATAAAAGTTAATCCAGTCTGTCCCAGCAACCTAATATTTCCCCAAATAGTAGATGTTTCATTCCAAACACCATTTCCACCGAAAATAACCGAAATTGATGTCAGTAACCCTGCTGCTGTAACTAGTGGAATCATGTATGAAACCCCTGTTTGAAAATATGTTGCCAGCTTCTTCATTTCTCCTTTAAATCCGCTCATCTTCATTCTCCTTTCGCTAATTTGATAGCATCTTCTATGGTTGTCTTTCCATCTTTAACAACTTTAGACGTTCCAACCTCTAAAATCTTTTTCCTAGCAAATCTTTCTTCATTTTGTACAGTTGTATCTACTGCAAAAATGACTACGTCTGCCTCATCAATTTCTGCTTGTGTCAATTCATTTTCAATTCCCATCGCACCTTGTGTCTCAATCTTAATTTCACAGTTCTCTTTTTTAGCAAACTTTTTTAAATTAGCTGCTGCCATATATGTGTGTGCAATTCCTGCTATACATGCTGTTATTCCAACAATTTTCATCTTTCATTTCCCCTTTTTTGTAATATTTTTAATATATTTTTTTTTGAATCAGCTTTCTTTATAGCTTCTACAAAGTCATCGTCCATTAATTCACCTGATAAAGTTGCCAACATCCTCAAATGTTCATTTCCCTTGTCTTCTGGTGAAACTGCCATCAGAAAAATATTTTTTACTTTAGAGCCATCTAAAGAATTCCACTCAATACCTTCCTCATTTCTTGCAAACATCATTGTTGTTTGAATAACATGTGCGCTTTTACCATGAGGAATAGCCAATTCATTTCCAATTCCGGTTGTTGAGGCTTTTTCTCTTTCTAACACATCCCTTTGAAAAGCAACGGCATCATCAACATATCCATTTTCTTTTAAAATCACTGCAAGTTTTTGAATTGCGTCCGATTGATTCAAGGCCCTTAAATTTAGAACTATATTTTTTTCAGAAATAAATTCACTTATATTATCATTCATTCTCACTGCCCTCTTTTTCTCTTGATTCTAGTTCATAGATAACTTGTGACTGTGTTGTAGCCTTAACAATTTTTTTAATCTTCTTCTTATTTGTAACTACTTCATTCAACGCTTCATAAAAATCGTTGATAAATGGTTTTGCATCATCTGTCAAAAGCAGGAAAAATAAAATATTAACTTTTTCATGTCCTTTATAAATACCTTTAGGAGAGACAAAAACAAACACAGCAGATTGATTAACTTGCTCTTTGGTAGCATGTGGTAATCCTACTTCATCATAAAAAGTCGACGATATTTTTTCTCTTTGTAAAATAGCTTGTTTTAAACCCGCCTTGGAAATTTTACTTTTTTCAGCGATTTTGCTGACTTCCGTAACAGCTTTCTCAAAAGTAACACGTTCATTTTTTATAATAATATTATCAAGATTGATTAAGGACCTCATTCTAAATCTTTTGTTCCTAGACGATAGATTTCTTAAACCTTTTTTTATTTCTCCGACTGCCCCAATATCCAAAAAAGGTGTTACAACAATTAATGGTACATCTCTCTCAACCGTATTAATCGTCGCAATAACCAAATCAGCTTTTTTTACTTCGTCTTCACTCAAATTCTGATATTCATTATTGGATAACACTCTTAAAACTTCCAATTGATTTGAAAAATTTTGTAAAATTCGCTGTTTGAGTAATTGTGCAGTGCCTAATCCTGAACTGCAGACAAGATATACACTAAAAATCGATTTTTCTCTTTCAAAATATGCCTGAAAATGTAATGCGATATATGAAACCTCGTCATCATCAAAGTTAACATTGTATTTTCTACGAATAGTATTACTCAGCTTTAAAGCCTCTTCATAAGCTCTAACAAAATTTTGCTTAATTTCATCCTTCAACGGGTTTCTAATGCTTAATCCTAAATTAATTCTTTTAATTGCGGGTGTTAGATGCAGCACTAATCCGTTTAGCAGATTTGCATCACACTCATCAATATTTTGTTCCAAGAATTCAAATAGTTCGGAATTATAATTTGCTTCAATTTCCTCATTCATTCCAGCTTTCACTGAGCGAATATGAATATCCAAATAGTTTTTTTCAGCTAGTGGTATTTTTATCTTGAATTCATCTTCTAGTTTTTGAACCAGATAAAGTGTCTCTTTGTTGATCATTCCATCCGCTTCAAAATTTCTAAACTCATTTTTCTTACCGATTCTTGATAAAGAGATAGCAAGATGAATTATTAATGATTCTTTTTCATAATCCGTAAACTTCAGCTTTGAACTCACTATAAATTCATCAGTAATCTTAATTATTTTTTCTAATAAACTTTTATCAATGATATTAGCTAGAATCTTCTCATCGATAACTAACTCATCATTTTGTGTATTCCAAAACTTATATAATAAATCTGCTGCAAATTTTCTTTTTTGCTTGGAGGTTCCATCAACAATTAAGCCTTCATGGCCCTTAGTTCTAATTGCAATCCCATATCGATCAAGTATTGGCTTGACTTTTTGAATTTTGGACTCAATTGATGCTCTACTTAAGAAAAATGCATCAGCTAAATCTTGAATCTTCAAAGGATTACCTGAAAATGTCAATTTCGATAACAATGACAGAGTAACTTCATCATTTTCAAAATACATTTTTTTCAATATACCTATCTGCTTTGCGTCACCTCTTACTTGTATCCCAGTCCCCCTTTTTCTGATTAATTCAACACTGTATTCGTCCAGAAATTCTTCAATGTGGTCTAAATGGTTTGCGATTGTTTTTCTGGAATATCCAGTACTTTCAGATATATTCTGATAGTGGATTGTTCCGTGTTTTAAAATCAGGTTTAAAATTGCTTGATCTTTTGCATCTAAGTTTTTTTTCCCTGACATTGAATATCAGCTCCTTTTGAATACGGTTTCATTATATTGTATTAAAATTGTTCTTCATACTTATAAAAGTGAACTAATGCTAGTACACCTGAATTAACTTGTCTTGTCCACGATCTTTCCTTTCCGTCTTTTAATTGAAAATTTATAATCCGTGTTCTATACTCAACTTAGTTACAAGTGTAACTAAAATTATGCTGAACTTTTACTTAAGGAGGGATTCCCATGTATTACAGTAATGGTAACTATGAGGCATTCGCCCGTCCTCAAAAACCGGCAAATGCTGAGAATAAATCGGCTTATATTGTTGGCTCTGGATTGGCTGGATTGGCCGCCGCTGTCTTCTTGATTCGCGATGGGCAGGTTCCTGGAAATCAAATTCATATCTTTGAAGAATTAGCTTTACCGGGTGGAAGCATGGATGGTATTTTGAACGAACAAAGAAGCTATATTATTCGTGGCGGACGAGAGATGGAGCCTCATTTCGAAACACTTTGGGATTTATTTCGTTCTATTCCAACTTTAGACGATCCAGAAGTTTCGGTACTTGATGAATTCTACTGGCTGAACAAAAGTGATCCAAGTTATTCGACAACTCGAGCTATTGAAAATCGTGGTAAGCAGATTACAACTGATGGGCAATTGACACTCTCACGTAAAGCAATTGAAGAAATCGCAAAGTTAGTCTTAGCGTCTGAGGAACAACTCGGTGATGTTAAGATTAACGAGGTTTTTGGGACCGAATTTTTCAAGTCCAATTTTTGGCTATATTGGTCAACGATGTTTGCCTTTGAACCTTGGGCTAGCGCCGTTGAGATGCGTCGCTATTTATTACGCTTTGTCCATCATGTAGGGACTCTCCAAAACATGTCAGCTTTAAAATTCACAAAATTTAATCAGTATGAATCCTTAGTCAAACCCCTTATCAAGTTTCTTGAAAATAAAAATGTTGATTTTCAATATAATACAACTGTTGATAATATCACCGTTGAGCACTCAACTGAAAAAAAGATTGCCACTGAACTTGACTTGACCAGCAGTGAAGAAAAGAAAAAGATTTCACTTACTGCAGATGACTTAATATTTGTTACCAACGGTTCAATTACAGAAAGTACCACTTATGGCGATAATACTCACCCAGCACCAAAAGAACATGAAATTGGACCAAGTTGGAATCTCTGGGAAAAATTAGCAAGCCAAGACTCAGATTTTGGGCATCCAGCCAAATTCTATAAAAATATTCCCACAGCAAGCTGGGTAATTTCAACTACGTGTACTTTCACGGATGAGCGCGTCATTCCTTATATTAAAAAAATTACTGGTAAGGATCCTCGCAGCGGTTCAATCGTGACTAGTGGACCCGTCTCAATCAAAGACTCAAATTGGCTTTTAGGAATCTCAATCAGTCGACAACCTCATTTTCAACAGCAAAGGTCAAATGAATTAATTGTATGGCTGTATGGTCTGTTTTCTGATCAACCCGGTAACTATATTCAAAAAAAGATTACTGAATGTAGTGGTAAAGAAATTTGTGAGGAATTCTTATATCATATTGGCGTTCCAGAAAATCAAATTGCCAATATAGCACAAGCTGCTAACTCTATTCCTGTGAACATGCCTTACATCACTTCATACTTCATGCCAAGAACTACCGGTGACCGTCCACTTGTTGTTCCTGCTGGTTCGCAAAACCTTGCCTTTATTGGTAACTTTGCTGAAACTCCAAGAGACACTGTCTTTACAACTGAGTATTCTGTAAGAACAGCAATGGAAGCAGTCTACCAATTACTAGATGTAGACCGCGGAGTCCCTGAAGTCTTTGCTTCTTCATTCGATCTCAGGACAATTTTAAATTCAATTTACTATCTGAATGATCAAAAAAACCTTCCAGAACTCCCGTTGAATAAGCTTGAAAAAGTCGGACTCGATGCTTTTTTGAAAAAAATTCAAGGAACATATTTAGAAGAAATTTTTAAAGCCGCAAATTTAATTTAACCAACGGTTTATAACATATATTGCAAGGAGGAATAATAATGAAAAAACATACCTTATTTGCCGCTTCTCTTATTTTTGTTGCCGGAGCTGCGGTCGGCCATCTATATGGCAATAAGATTCTAAGAAATAGGCATTGCTGTAAGAAGTCTAATAATTGTTGTACTGTCAATTCTTCAAAAATAACCGCTGCAGACCCTGTTTATATTCGTGAAACAGAAACAAACGGTCATGGGCTCTAAGCAAAAACTTAACTAAGCGTAATAAAAGGGAGACATGGATCATAACTTTTGACCCATGCCTTCTTTTTACTGCCTAGAGAGTGTGCTATAAGTCGGGAAAATTTGAGTACTAACTCGAAATTACGAACATAGCAGGCACTTTGCTATGAGTAATTCGAAGTTAGACGGAAAGTTTTGACTTATGAAACACGTTTATACGGAATAAATATTTGCATAATCCATTTCAAACAACAGTCTCATCGTTTCTTCCCTGTAGATCATTTTTAATTTTTTTTGCTAATTGTGCTGCAATTTTTTTAACAGATCGTTTATAATCTGTTTTCCGCCAATACAATAAACTTGAGAAAATAGCTCCAGAATAATAGGCAATCTCATATTGTGAAGGCTGCTCATCCTTTATTTTAAGCTTAAAGAAATCATTCAAATACTTATTTTGTTTTTCCAGCGCTAATCCTTCTATTGCGGCATTCACAATTGCTGACAAAACCTGCGGATTATTACTAAAATAGCCAAAATAAACCTCTAACAACTGATCCAACCTATCCAAGTTACGCTGTGAAATATCAGCAACAAATTGATCATATTCCTTTTGAATAAATTTATTTAGAATATCTTCCTTGCTATCATAATTTCTATAAAATGCCATCCTAGATATTTCTGCTTGATATGCAATATCAGTAATCGAAATATCTGAAAAATTATTTTTTTGCATCAGTTCAAACAACGCTTTTTCAGTCTTTGTCTGTGTTTTAGCACTTCTCTTATCCATCATCACTAACCCCCTTTAAACTAATAAAGAATTATCCTTAATTAAACATCTCCTTTAAATACCCTCTAATTCTCAAATCTAAACTTTCTTTAATACTTGGATATCCCCAAAAAATAAAATACCAATTTTGCATGAGATGAAACCAGGTCGACAGACAATAGAATGCAGATAAATCACCTTTGCTTTCAATGTACCTCTGCCATATTTCATCGTCATACTTCTTAATAAAACCTATCAAATCATGCTCACTAATATTTTTTGCTTCAACACCCTGAAAAAATGCATACGCAACCCGCTGTTCTTCTTCATCAATAAAAGGTACAGTAAGCTTATTCATGATACATCGAATTACATCAAAAATAGAATTAATATCTTCTGTATGAAAGCATTTGTGTGAAATTGCTGCACCTAGAAAATCACTCCCATGGGCAATCGCATGTGCCCATCCTTTTTCAGGAACATATCCGCGAAAATCATTTTCCTTTTTCAAGTAATCAATTGCACTTTTGAAAATAAGCTCTCGCTGTTTATCGGTAAAAAGAGGCGTTTCTCCATCAACATCCAGTAAAATACTGCCCAATAATGCACTAAATGAGCGTAAAAAAATCTGATCCTTCTTCCCGTCAATTTCAGTAAATATTTCCAAATTATTTATAAAATCAGTGATAATTATTTGTTGCTGTCTCACTGTGAATGCTTTTTCTTCAAAGCCTCTAGCAAATAAGCTATAGATTAAATTATCCCTTAACTCTGGATCCACATTACCGAGGTTGTTCATCATGTACACAACTGTTTTATCCTTAAAGCTTAAGTTACCTTCCGTTAATTCTAGCAGCCTTCTCAATTCTTTCTTCAAAAAATTCCCTCACAATTTAAAGTCCTATTTTTGTTGTTTTTCAATAAAAGATCTCACTACTTAATCTCATCTGAATCAGTATTTGTATTAATTATAGCCTATTCCAAAGATATTATTGAATTAATATGAAATCATAAATTTTTTACCTGTTGCATATGCTTACAAAAATTATTTCAATTTTCTGCTTTTTACATCTCCTAGTTGACTTAAAATTCAGTAACATCTATACTATCAAAATGGAAGTATAATAAATGAACGTTGAAGGAAAGAGTAATCAAGCCAAAGATGTAAAGCGACTGCCAATAGTGAAAGGGCAGCATCAAAAACTTGATGAAGATGAATCTGGAGTTTTGCTGGAAGTGCAAGCTGTCAGCACGTTTTGACTCGATATCGTCCCTAACATAATATGATTATGTTTATGAGGCTACGAAGCTATTGCTTTCGCAGTAAATTTTGGGTGGTACCACGTTTGAACGTCCCTGCATTAGGTTGCTGGGGCTTTTTTATTTGCAATTTACGGATTAATAAAAAGGAGAGATTTTATGACTAGAATTAGGCAGCATAAGATTATCGCGTGGTTAGTTTTCTGGCGTGGTAGTTCTAGGGGAAGTACAGCTATGTGGCAAAATAGATCCCAATAAAGAGGAGTATTTAATTAAAAAAATGGGGGATGAACAATCGATGAATTCTAAAAAAATTGCTATCACAACAATCTTTGCTAGTTTATTTTTATTACTTACGGCATGTGGGAAACAGACTAGCAGTACACAAAAACAAGTTTTAAACCTTAGCACTACTGCACCATTAAGTACGATTGATATTTCAAAATCAACTGGTTATGGTCAAACTGGTAATGTCTTTGAAAGCTTTTACCGCTTGGGGAAAAATGGTTCTACAACAGCTGGTTTAGCCAAATCCAGCAGTGTTTCTAAAGATGGTAAAACTTGGACATTCAAGATTAGAAAAGCATATTGGAGCAATGGTGACCGCATAACCGCACAAGACTTTGTTTATTCGTGGCGCAGAACGATAAATCCTAAGACAAAATCGACATACTCTTATTTATTCAATGGTATCAAAAACGCCAATGCAATTATTGCGGGTAAGAAATCGGCTAATCAAATTGGGATCAGTGCTACTGACAAGCAGACTGTTGTTATCAAACTCGACAAAGCAATTTCTTATTTCAAAGTCCTAATGGCTTATCCATTATTTGGACCACAAAATCAAAAAGTTGTAGAAAAATATGGCAGCAAGTATGGGACTCGTTCACAATACATGGTCTACTCCGGTCCATTCACTATCAAGTCATGGAATGGAACAGGTAACAAATGGAAATTCGTAAAAAACACCCATTATTGGGATAAAAGTGTAGTCAAGCTACATCAAATCAATTATACAGTCGTAGAAAATCCGACAACTGGTCATGAACTATATCAACAAAACAAGCTAGATCTGACACCTCTGTCTAACCAACAAGTTAAGAATTACCGAAGTTCTTCACAATTTAAGTCTTATCCGTACTCTTTCATCTCATATCTTGCGTACAATTTCAATGATAAAGATACTGATAAGCGTAAGGCCTTAAACAATCGTTATATCCGCTTGGCAATGTCATTGGCAATCAATCGGCAAGTTCTTACCAAAAAAGTATTGGGTGATGGTTCTTACATTCCAACTGGCTTTGTGGCTTCTGGATTAGCGAAAGATCCAAAAACTGACGAAGACTTTTCGAAACAACAGACAGTTAAAAACACTGTCACTTACAATGAAAAATTAGCAAAAGAATACTGGAAAAAAGGCCTGCAAGAAACTGGTCTAAAGGGTCTGAAGCTAACCTTATTATCTTCAAACGATGACAGCAGTAGCAGTGTGGTTTCACAATACTTACAGTCACAGTATGCTAAAGTCTTACCTGGTTTATCAATAACCATTCGCAGTATTCCGAGCAATAATGCTTCACAGAGTGCAAAGGATGGCGACTTTGACCTATACTTATCTGGCTGGGGCGGTGATTTCAATGATCCTATCACATTCCTCCAAATTCCATTAACAGGAACTTCTTATAACTATGGCGGATATTCGAACTCTCAATATGATGCACTTATAGAGAAAGCCCAAAATGAAGATGCAAATAATACCAATAAACGCTGGAACGATTTGGTTGCTGCAGCTAAAATATTCAATGCGGACCAAGGAGTAACACCTATCTATCAACAAGTTACATCTTACTTGCAGAAATCTGATGTTAAAGGTATCATTCATAATACTGCTGGAACACAGTGGAATTATAAGTATACGTATATTAAATAACTAGCGCTCTAATAATTACAGCAAAAAATACCAACTCTAAAAGTTAGACTACAAAATCTAATTTTTGAGATTGGTATTTTTTTAACTAACTATCATTTTAATATTCTTCTTTGATTCAAAAATAAACAATCTTTTCGGACTTATTCTTAGCTATTTTCTTCAGGAACAACTTCCAATGTCTTCTTATCAATTACCGTTCCATCCCCAATTGCTACGCCGTCCTCTAAAAAGGTCTTCTTGGCTAATGAAGCAATTGCCAAGGTAGAAGTTGTATCAAAGGCTCCCCCAACAACAGCACCCAAAACTGGGACCATCTTGCCTAAATTAATAAGACCTTTTGAACCAAATTTGGTTGCCAAACGAAAACCAACTTTTTGATTAATACTTATTAATACGGTACCTGGTATTCTCTTAATCATTCCCGTAGCTAATTTGTTGGTAAATAAAATTCCTGTCTTCTTAACTATATCAGAAACTGAAGTCCCTGCTAATGTAGCGTAAACAAAGGTTTGCACTTGGTCACTCTTCAAATTATATCCTCTAATTTGTGCAATTGCCGCAATCATTCGCATTTGAAATAAAATAACCGAGGCAATATTAGCTGGAATTGTCACAGGAAAAGTAATGACTCCACCAAAGCCTGTTACAAATCCAGACGTAGCAGCTTTAGCAACTTGAAACTGGATTAATTTATCAATCGCAGTTTCTTTATCATATTTTGATAAATAATCATTTACCAGATCATCAATGCTTTCTTGTCCAGGCAAACCATTAATTGTTTTATCATAAGCCCAGCCAAGCGTTTCCATCATTTTTGCTTGTGCTACTTCAGAAACTTGAGATTTATTATTAGCAAACTTACTTTTTGCGTTACTCAGTATATCTTGATTTAAAAACCCACCCTTTTTATTATCCAAAATTTTCCCCCAGATTAAATTATTAAGTTACTGACTATTGTGTTAATTATAAACTGTAATAAAATATATTTGAATCATTTTTATGAGTTTCTATAAAAAAAGTAAAATACGTTTCAAAACAATTTGATAATATTATCAGCGTGGGACATTCGCAAACATTCAATAAATAATGAGGAGATAAGAAAAAAAAGACTTCAGCCTAAATCAACTTAGAAACCTTTTGTTTTTTCTCACTCATTTTCGTCTCCTTTCAAGCGCTTCATATTACTTGACAAGGCTTTGAAATAATCTTCATCCACGCTTGTGCTTTCATGATGTTTTTCATATTCCTTATCAACTTTGATATTCGCATTCTTTCGACTAATTGTTCCTTTGCTTTCTAAAATATCAGCACGTTGATAATTCAGATGCCGATCGAGCTCAGCCTTCCAATCAGCCATTGTCATAGTTGTTTGCGTTTCTGCTTGATATTCCGCCGTATCTAGATATCCTGAAACTATTAGATTTAGTCGGTTTAGTTCTTTTTCATCTAAATAATTTTTCGGCATTTTCAAATCAGCCTTTCTTGGGTAATTTGCTTTATAACTAGTTAGTCCCAAATCATCCCTCTTTACATCTAATCTTGTAAAAATAAGCTCTGGTGCTGTTTGTCCTGTTACTGCATACAGCATTTTATTTTGAACAGTCTGAAAGAATTCACTTGCAAGATTACTTGAACCATCATAATCGATACTTGTAGCAAAAATATCCAAGACTTGCTGATAAAATAGTCGTTCACTAGAGCGAATATCACGAATCCGCTTTTGTAAATTCTTAAAGTAGGTCAAATCACTAGCTAACTTTTCTGTATCTAATGCTGTCCCCGTGATTAAATACTCTTTCAAAACAGTCGACGCGTATCTTCTGAATTGAGCACCACGAGCTGAACGAACTCG
This sequence comes from Liquorilactobacillus sp., assembly GCF_047719775.1. NCBI lineage: Bacteria > Bacillati > Bacillota > Bacilli > Lactobacillales > Lactobacillaceae > Liquorilactobacillus > Liquorilactobacillus sp. The sequence continues at coordinate 94,336 of NZ_JBDNTS010000005.1, read as the reverse complement.
ATAACCCATTGCTAGGATCATATCAAGATTATAGAAAGAGACTTCTCTTGAAACTTCTCTATCTCCCTCTTTTTGAACTGTCAACTTATAGTTGACAGTTGCTTTCTCATCAAGTTCACCATCCTCAAAAATCGCCTTGATATGCTTACTCACATTTTGTTTTGTTGTTTGGAACAACTCGGCAATTTCCAACTGTGACTGCCACACTGTTCCATCTTGCAGATGCAGTTCAATTTTAGCGTTCCCATCTTCCGTATTATAAAAAATTATATTACTCGCCATATTTTCCCTCCTTACCATAGTTGTTACACAAGATTGACATTGACTACTTATTACCTTTGCTTAACTTTCGGTCAATTCATCAGCTAACTCATAGATTACTTTGCGTAATCCGTTACGATATCTAATCTTCGAAAATTCTTGGATACTCTCATCGTGTGCCAACATTTTATATTCAATACTTGCTTTTGCAATAAAATCAAGGAATTATCCAGTACTCCATTTATTCTAAACTACGGAGAACCACTAATGAGTTTGCTCATATCACTTTTTTCTTTCCATAATTACTAATTATCATATAAAACAATTATATTGCCACTAATCCCGAATGCCAACATTATAAAATATGATTTTTAAAAACTACATTTAAAAATAATAGAGAATTTTTACTACAATATATTTACTGTGGTAATCCAGCTTTAAAATTTCTTCTAGCTCTTCTAACTAAATCATTTATACTTGATTGACTTACATGGGATGATATGTTATTTTTAAATAGTAATAATTACTATTTAAAAATAACAGGAGTGATCATAATGCGTACAAATATTATTTTAGAATGTAAAGAAACTCGAGAGCGGCTCTATCTAACAAGTAAGAATAAGCGTAATACACCTGAAACTCTCAAACTCATGAAGTACTCGCCTCGCCTTAAGCAGCGTGCACTTTTTATTGAAGTTAGAAAATAAAGGAGATAGTTATGTCAACTAAAACTGATTTATCCACAGCTTACCGGATGCTCAAAAGTCCTAATATCAAGACAAGAAAGCGAGCGTTGAAGATTCTGCATGATTTTCGCAAGAATAAAATAAAGAGAGTATGACATAAGTCAAGAGAGTTTTAACTTATAAAACGCGTTTATTCTTTATTCATAGAAGGACTGGTTCAGAATTTAACCTTTGATCCAGTCCTTTTCTTATGTTTATCATGCTATCTATACATTAAATACTCTCTTTAAAAATTTGGTATAATGTATTCCAGTACTTTATGTATTGGAGGACACTATGAAAAACAAGAATCTGCAATTATTAATTCCCGCTGATATTAGCGAAAAACTAGATCTTAAAGCTGATGACAAAGCCATCCTCAGTATTCGCAACAACAAGTTAATTGTTCAATTCCAAGAGAATCAATTGCCTACTGCTAAGAATTCTTTTATCTGGCCAATTATTATTGCGTTGTTTACAAGTCTTAGCTTCTATATTTATTGTATTGGCCAAAATATCCAGTCTATTAAGTTGGTTGGCAACTCCTCATTAGCCACTGTTATCATCATACTAGGTGCAATTATTGGCACAATTCTCTTTACCTTCTTCTTCATCATTGATCGTAAGAATCCACATAACGAGTTTGCAAAAAATGTCTACTGGCGTAATTTTCCAGTGATTGTAATCTCCTTTGCCTTAATTCTTGCACTCAGTCTCGTTAGTGCGATGTGGTTGCTGGGTGTTTTATTCAAAGGTGTGCTGTTTGACAACTTTACTGCCAGTATTATCCTTTTTGTATTCTGCACCCTCATCAATCTTGGCATGATTCACTTTGCATTGATCATTAATGGCAATTTACTCTCGACGGTCTTAACACTTGTAATCATAATTGGGGTCGTAACCTCAATGGCCGTCAATAATAGCCGTTACTGGTGGCAGCATAATCTCAGCTTTTTGGGGACTAACAAAGCTTCAAGTGGATGGCAATTTAATGCAACTCTTATCCTTTCTGCACTCTTGATGCTGGCACTGATTGATTATTTATTTGTAAGCTTACATAATACCTATGCTCACACTTGGAAGCTCTGGCTCTTACGTATCTTATTGACAATGGTTGCCATTAATCTCGGGCTAGTTGGAGTCTTTCCTAATGATGCCTCTTTCCATATACTGCACGATCATGTAGCACTTTTCTTAATTTACTTCGTACTAGCCTTAATCATTGGCATACGCTGGCTATTACCTGAAATAACGAGAGAGTTTATGCTCCTCTCATATGCCGTTGGTGTATCCTTAGTAATCTCGGAATTTCTATTTCGGATTGTCGGATATTTTTCTCTAACTGCATTTGAAATTATTTCTTTCATGCTTGCGTTTGGCTGGCTATTATTGGTATTCAACTATATTGAAGGTCTGATAGATGATGACACTCAGAGTTATATTCGTCTTGAATAAATACTTTTAACTTAATAGTCAAAAATGGGGTTGTGCCAAAATATCTATATGGCATAACCCCTTTATTACATATGAATGTACCTTTTACATCAAAACTTCCCGTCTAATTTTGTGTTATTCATAACAAAGTAAACTGCTATCTTCGTAATCCCACTTTTATATCTGAACTTGACTGATTATATCCGTCCTATTTTATAATTTACTTATTCCTCTATCTTTGCAAATCCTTAGGGTCAATAAAAAATTTAACTTCACCGGTATCAACATCAACTTTTGCCATTACATCTACTGTCTTTGACATAAGCGGGCCTTTCCCAGTTATTAATTTTAGTTGATTAGTTCCGTAGGTTGCTGTTTTAAAAATCTTTTCAGTCATCAAAACTCTCCTTTATTGCTAATTTTAATAGTTTATAAATTCCACACTCATTGTTTCTGCATCAATTCTCACATGTGTCCCCAGTGGCGTGGTCATCATTGGAACAGTATGTGAACTATCGTAATCATAAATAATTGGTGTTTGTTCCCCCAATTGTTGCCATGATAATCTCAACTTCAGGATTATGAATCAGTTCATTAATTTCTTGTGCACGCTCAATAATACTGCCAGAACGATATCCATCTATCTTTCCTGTGAGACTACCTGGTATCAATTTAACGCCATTTTCTTTCAAAAATTTTTGAGCACGTTCAAATCTTTTAGGTGACAAAACAGTTATTGGTGTGGAACTTGTATAAAAACCGATATTCATCCCATTACCTCCTTAAAATTAGATTGGCTAAATCAATCCGACAACTAAACTAATTTTCTTCAGACTGCTGAAGAGAGACACCATCAAACATTGCTGCCAGTTCGTCATTATTGAACAAACTGCCTTGTTTTATAGTTAATGCAAGCGGTAGTATTTTAGTGCCTAATAAATCAACTATTTTTTGAATCTTTGGATTTGTGGGCTCAATTACTCCTTTTTTTGAAACTTTATATAAGAAAAGATTTCGATTGCTATTTCGCTTTCCCAAACTTTTCTTGTGTTCATTTAAATAATTAAACATTTCCACTTCTTTGCCATGATCTGAATCTTTAACTATGTATATAATATCAGTCATTTACTAGACCCTCCTGTATTTATATCTGACATTTTTTCTCAATTTGTTGAATATTTACTACAGAAAATACTGACTCTGAATTCATTAGTTTCCAAATTCTTGCATATCTCTATTCATAACTACTATTATATATTAGAATAATATTATACATGGCGAAATTCTTTAAGTAATGACCAAGTTGGTTTAAAAATACTGACAAATATTTTAACTTGTGCAACTAACAAGTATCTCTTCGCCCTATAAGGAGACAATATTAAACATTATGAAACCTAAAACTTATCCTAGTAAACGTACACGTTCACAGCATACATATACATTTTACAAAGAACGCCGAACTGATCCTGCGTGGCGTGAAGATTACCTCAGAGTTAGGTCTATCCGACAACGCACGTTTATTATCGAAATTGCACTTGGAATTATTTTTATTTTTGCAGGAATCTTAATTTTTAACGAGTCGCAAAAACAAATTACACGTAACTCAAATAATTATGCTGCAAATTCATCGCAGACAACCACTCAAGATAGCAGTTCAAGCAGCATGTCCAAAGCCTCAAAAAGCGAGGCTAGTTCGGTCAACTCAGTCACACAATCAACAACCATTACTAATTATTCACACTATAATAAATATTCTGGAAAATACATAGGTTATGCTAATTCATATACTTTAGATTTTAAAAAAGGAACACTAACTACAGATGACACGAATCAAACACAAGTTTATTACTTCAAACAAGTTATCCTGCATCCCGACGATAGCCTAGTAATTAACGTTCACAGCACAGCTTTACAAAGTATTCCCAGTTATTTGAGTATTCTTTTAGTACCTGCAAATAAAAGGATTACAAAAAACTGGCAAACAGGTTCCAGCCTTGAGGATACTACTGACGACTCGACAAATCGCCTAAGTTTGGCAACCTCTGATAATGATGGTAAAACCTACAATATGAGTCCTGCTTATAATGCATTTTCTGAGAATAGTACTTCCGGTTCAAGCAGTTCTTCTAGTTACTCAACAATTTTCGCAACTACAAATTAACCAATTATTTCAATTCATTTATTAAAATTTAGCTCAACAGTATCATTTTGATCTATGTAACTACATGAAATACAGCAAAACCTCCACTTTATTTCATAATGTACTCAATCATTTTCAGCAGAACTGACTCATTTTGGGCTGCAATCTTAGTCTTTAAGATTTCCTCCTTGGAATAGCCAAATATATTACCTTTGATATATCGACTATCTGACTCAACTAGACCATTTAATGTGGCTGCTGTGGTCTCCATATGAAATTGTAATCCGATTACTTTTTCCTGATAAACGAATGCTTGATTTGGACAAGCATCCGAACTGTATAATCTGATCGCCTTATCTGGTAAATCAAAAGTATCACCATGCCAATGAAGCACTTCCAGTTCCGTTGGTAAAAAAGAATAATCATTCACTTGTTTCTTAACTTCTTTAAACCCAACTTCTTTTCCATTTTTATTTGGGTACACATTCGCTCTTAGGACCTGTGCAATTAGTTGTGCACCTAAACAAATCCCTAAGATTGGCTTTTGCAAAACAATAACTTCCGCAATTAACTTTTTCTCGGCAATAAGCCAGTCATAGTTATCATGGACTCCCATCGGTCCACCTAAAATAATCAATAGTTCAACATCTGCCGCCTTCGGAAGCGAATAGTCTCCCTCGTACATCTTAATTATTTTTGCATTTAGTTGCTCTAAAATACCCGGCTTTTCAAATGGAACATGCTGTAAAATATATTTTCCCACAGTTAATTCTCCTTTCTGGTCTTACTAACCACATTATTTTTCTTGCCCTTTTGGCAATAGCTTTCTAATCCCCCCAGCAGGATGAAGATCATCTCCAATATACCGGGGCTAAGCCAAAAGTTAAAGTTTGATGTAACCTCTATTTATTCCATATAAACGTGTTCCATAAGTCAAAATCCTCCGTCTAACTTCGAATTACTCATAGCAAAGTACTCGCTATGTTCGTAATTTCGAGTTAGTACTCAAATTTTCCCAACTTATATCACACTCCCTGACCTCCATACTTACCAACATTAACACCGATGTTGTAACCATCAGGCGCAAATTGATGATCCAATAATTCTTTCCCGCTATGTATTAACTTATTTATTGCCAATAATTCTGCTTCACTTAAATCAAAATAGTTTGTCCGATGTTGCTTAGGAATAATTAAAAGGTGTCCCTTACTTACGGGGTGGGTATCCTTGAATCCAACCGCCAAATCATTTTCTAAAATAATTGCTAGCTGTTCCCACTGGCAAAAAACACAAGATAAACTTCTCATTTTTTTCTTCATCTCCCTATGATATTCAGACGACTTCATCCTCAATTTTTATTAAATTCACAATTTTTTCCTTATCTGCTTGCTTTTTAACGATCACTAGGTCGCTTTGATTGGTTCTATTAGCTTTAATTAATTCAAAAATCTTTTTCTCATCATAGGAGAGGACAAACTTCAAGAACTTCCAATATTCGTAATCAAAATGTTCACTGAATTGGTTTGGCATTTCTGGCCGCGTTTTATTATTTATCCTAAATAATATTGAACGTTTGATAATTCGCCAGATAGCTCTAAACTTATTTATCTTCAACCATACAATGGTGTCTGCTTGTCGAAGGCGCAAATTCATTGTTGATTGATAATTTCCCTCTATAATCCAATTATTTTGTTGCATAAAATTAATTTGTTTTTGGATAAACCATTTTTTCGCATCAGCTGAGTAATTTGTTTGATGCCATAAACTATCAAGCTGCAATAATGGATAATCCAGCTGTGTCGCAATCTGCTTAGCCAAGGTGGACTTACCACTGCCGCAATTTCCAATAATTATTATTTTCATCAGTTCCTCCTTTCGCATGTATATTTTTATATTATAATCTATTTCTTTATCTACAACAAAAAACAAGAACCCTCCAAAAATTGGTTGAGTTCCTGCCCTTTTTATTACGTTTAATCGACCGCTACTGTACTCCAAAAATTCTTAGCAATTTCTTGACCTTGTGTAATCTTGGCCCATTGTTGTGAAATCGTCAGCTCATTACCTGAGTCGCATGATGCAAAACCACATTGATGTGAAATAAATAGACGCTCCTTAGGGATAATTTGACTAGCTTTATCCAATAAACGGTAGACACGCTTCTCGTCATCCAACGTATTAGTTTTACTTGAAAGTAATCCTAAAACGACCTCAACATTCGGTTTGTTACGCAAGACTTCAAGTGCTGAAATATCCCCTGCACGATCATCATCCCATTCTAAGAAGAAACGGTCATAATGTTGATCACGTAAGAACTTCTCAGCAATCGCCTTATAGGAACCACCCGCAGCATGGCGACTCTCATAGTTACCACGACAATTATGTGTCCAGATTTTCAAGCCTAACTTGTGACCGTAATCAACAACCGCATTATTGATTGCAACAAATTCGTCTGCTAAGTCCTCTAATCCTTGTGTCCCATCAGTGAAAAAACTACTTTCATTATCATCAGCAAAAAGTTCCCACAAGCAATCATCAAATTGGACAATCTCTCCTCCAGCCTCTTTATAATCAGCTAGAAATTCCTTGTAGGCCTTAATTACCCCATCTTTTAACTCATCTTTTGTTTTATAAACTTGGTTCTCCCCAAAGAGCCCATCAAAGACTGTTAATTCAGTAACTGCATGTGCTGCTCCCCAGACAGTAGTCTTAACTGTTCTTCCCTGTGCTTGTCCCTTGATTTCTTTGAAAATATCAATAAAATGATGATTTTTACCAGATAAAGGTCCAGTAATCTTGATGCCAATGTCTTTACGGGTCTCAAAAATACTGTCATCATGATCCTTAAACGTGTAACCATGGTCAGCAATATATCGTTCAATCCCCTTGAATCCCCACAGAAAGTCAAGATGCCACATTGATTTTGAATATTCTCCATCGGTGATCACACTCAAATTATGTTCAATTTGAGACTGGATAATTTTGCTGATTGCCTTAGACTCTGTTTCCTTATAACCTGGGAAATCATTATAAAATGGATACTTTATATCATCCCGATGTTCAATTTTATTCTTATATTCAAGCAACTCTGGTGTTCGTAGTAATGAACCAACTAATTGAAACTTATCAACTGTCATTTTTTATTCCTCCTGCTTTCTTTCTGTTGAGTACAGTGTAACAAAGATATTCAGTGTTAGATAATACTTGTTTATTTAATGATATAATAGGTATTACCTATAATAGAGGAGGAACTCCATGAGAATCCAACAACTACATTATCTTGAGAAAATTGCTGAGACAGGATCAATGAATGAGGCAGCTAAACTGCTCTTCATCAGCCAGCCTTCACTCTCACAAGCAATGAAGGAACTCGAAAAAGAATATAAAATTCAACTTTTTTATCGTAGTAAGCTGGGCATCACATTGACTGCTGAAGGGCGCGAATTCATCAACTATTCACGCAGTGTCTTAGATCAGGTCAACTTACTAAATGAACGTTTTGGTAAGGAAGCCGTTCGTAAACAAGTCTTCAGTGTTTCTGGTCAGCACTATGCATTTGTTGTGCATGCATTTGTTGAACTAGTTAAAAAGCTTGGAGAAGATGAGTATAACTTTACACTTCGCGAAACACAAACAGAGAATGTTTTAAATGATATTCAAACTTTCAGAAGCGAGCTTGGTGTAATCTATCTGAATAATTTCAACAAGACAGTTCTAATGCGACTAATTTCTGAAAAAAGTCTTGAATTTATTCCATTATTCATTGCTCATCCCCATGTATTCGTTGGACGCGACAATCCGTTAACTAATAAAAAAAGAATCACACTTACTGATCTTGAAGACTACACGTATCTTTCCTATGAGCAAGGTGATACCAACTCATTTTATTTCTCCGAAGAAATTCTTAGCACATTGCAGCATAGAAAATGGATTCAAATCAGTGATCGTGCAACGATTTTTAATCTGATGGTTGGACTCAACGGATATACAATCAGTTCCGGAATCATCAGTAGTGAGCTCAATGATGAAAAGATTGTCGCAATTCCGCTAGATGTACCCGACAGAATGACTCTTGGATATCTTAAAAACAAAAAAATTGAACTCAGTGATACAGCTAAAGATTATTTAGATTTATTAAAACAGCATATTCGCGGATATGGTTTTGAAATTATTGGAGAATAGAGAATAGCCATAAGTTGGAAAAATTTGAGTATTAACTCAAAATTACGAACATTGTATGTGTTTTAATTTGAAGTTAAACGAAGTAATTTGACTCATGAAACATATTTATCTGAAATAGCTAGAAAGGTCCAAAGCAAATTCCATTAACCTATTCAAGAACATTAGTGATGATTTATTTTGTGTTCTTGAAAAAGCTTGATACTAGCTAAGATGATAAGATACAGTATCATCATCACTAATAAAATCGCTAAGAAGTTTTTTTCTGCTGAATAAGACGCTTGTGTTAATCCATTTATCATAAGATCTGCTGCAATATAGCAAAGTGGTATGAACCAGATATATAATACTTTCTTAAATAGATTATCCCTTTTACGAAAAACGAATAATAAAATACTTCCAATAATTGTTAACCCTATTGCAACCAACAGGTAATACATTAAAAAGAGCCTTGGTAATGTGACACTCCCGCCATTTTTATATAGTTCTTTACCATAAATTAACTTATCCTCAGATCCATCTTCGTGGTAATAATAAATCGACTTAACATTTTCTCCTTTTGCATTCAAAATTACATTACCTGCTTTTTGTTTTCTTATTTTACTATCCCAAATAGTTCTCCATGTAGTAAGGCTATAGATATAACCAGATTTTTGATTCCCTCCAGTCTTAATAATTTCGTAACCATTGACTTTCTTGCCAAAATTCAAAAGTAATTTACCATCGTTAATTTTCTCAACAGTTACATTTTCCTGACCATTCTTTAAATATTCAGGAGCCATTAGATAAGCAAATATTAAGGTCATAAATACTGTAGCCACTAAAAATGAAATTATAATTGCAAGTAATCTCTTTTTTTGAAGCATTTTCCTTATTTTTACTAGTGGTCGTTTCTCCTCATCTGTATCGGCAACAAACACATGGTATTCTTCACTCTTTAAAAGTTGCTTACAATCCGGACAATTCGCAAGGTGTTCTTCTACTAGTTTCCTCGAATCATCACTCAACATATTTTCAACATATAGTGGAATCAAATCTCTTATGACATCACATGTTACTTTCATCCTTTGCCTCCATTATTTTCTTTATTTTTTCTTTCGCTCTATAAAAAGTGACACATGCCCAGTTATCATTTTTTCCAAACAAACTTCCGATTTGTTTAAAAGTCAATTCTCCAAAAATTCGCAAAGAAACCACTTCTTTATATGGTTCTGGTAAATTATGAATAATTTCTTGTACCTCCATTGCTTCTTCATCTGAGATTAGTTTTTCCCCTATATCAATCCCACTTTTTTCTTCAGGCATGGAATCGTAACTGACTGCAGTCTTATTTTTTCTTAAATAAGAGTAATATGAATTTTTAGCAATTTGAAATAGCCAAGTTTTAATATCACTCTTTCCCTTGAAACTTTGAATGGACTTCAACGCCTTTAAAAATGTCTCCGCGGTGATATCTTCTGCAATATTTTTGTCATTCGCAATACTATAAATAAAATGATAGACATCTTTAAAATACATATTATATAACTCTTCCAGTTGTGCCACCTTTTCACCTCCTATCTAATAAGACGCTTTTGTGTACAAAGTCTTACAAGTATTGTTAAAAAAATAGTACATCGACCTGTTTACAAATAACAAGTCAGTGCGCTATCTTGTGTAATTCTATTGTTGCCTCTAAATCACCAAGTTTATTATTCCTAGGGGCTGAGTCAAAAGTTAAATTTTGATCCACTCTCTCCATTTATCCAGGATAAACATGTTTCATAAGTCAAATCTCTCTGTCTAACCTCGAATTTTCCCGACTTATAGTACACTCTCATTCCTACTTAATTCTTAAGATTCCAAAATGGCGCACAATAAACGGTGCCTTTATTGGCTTTAATTTGGTCCATGTATTGTCTTGTCCTATTTCCTTCGTATAGTGAATGCCGTTATAGATAGTCTGTCCATTTTTAGTAAATTTATAGGTATCCACATAAAGCCTTGTAGTATTGCCACTAAAAATTGCTTCTAGTCCTTCAGAGCCATCATACCCTGTTAAATTCACATTTAGTGTCTCTGATTTATATGGTCCCAAATAATTATTAGAAGTGGCCCTTGTTAATTTATTTGTCGTAACATCTTCATTCTTATAAAAGAGAATATATTTTCCATCATGATATGTCAGATTTCCATCAATCATGTTATTAGGCAGATTATTCCCAGTTATACTTTGCCAATTATTTAGAATATGACCTGTTTTTTTATTAAAATCAGATACATAAAGCTGAAAATTGCCGGTGGCTGTGGACCTGCCGGCCATAATTATATGATATCTTCCTTTAGCATCTTTAAAAAATTCGGGAGCCCACTCAAAGTGATTAACAAAAATTTTTGAATGCGGCCATTTTATTTTTTCCCAATGCTTAAAATTTTTAGTCCGCACTATTCCTTTAGTATAGACAATATACCAATAGCTATCTATCTTAACAATACTTGGATCACGGACATTTAATCGCGGATAGCTAACATGTAATTTCTTCCACTTAATTCCATCCTTCGAATAAATTAGCCTCAGGCTGTCCTTTCCTGTTGCCTTTCCATCGTAGGTTCGGGCAGTATTATAGGGATCACCTTGAAATCCATTCTTGGCTGTAACTGTCATTGGTTGAAAGGCTGCTGCAACATATTTTGCTTTATTAAAATTGTTGATCTCCTGCTTATAATTTTTTGATTTGAATTTCAACGTCATTTTTCGATTTTTATTATTGAAAAATATAAAAGACCTAGTTGATTTATAACCTGGAACCTTTTCTTCAAGTTGTTTACTGCTCAATAATGTATACGGAACACCATAATACTTTCTTGCATTTACTAACAATTTTGTTCCGTTCTCATCTACAAAGTTAACAGTTATCGTTGTCTTCTTGCTTAGATTCAAGTATATAAAAATTACACTAGTAATTATAAGGATTCCTATTCCAATTTTTTTAAACAACAGCTGATCCCTCCGACCTTAATCAGTTCACATAGTTCCTAAAAATTAACTATTATCAACACTAGTTTCCTTGCGTACTATTATACAACTATCTGTCAGATTCCTTCAAAAATTTTTTGTACAAAAATAAATTTCATACAAATAAGCAAAGTAAAAAGAGACACAATCAAAAGTTAAATTTTGATCTTGCCTCTTTATTTATTCCGGATAAACGTGTTCCAAAACCAAAATTTTCTGCCTATGTCACACTCTTTCCACCCTTAGCTGTCTCTTAATACTGCATATCTTATCCATTATTTCTCTGTAAAATTAATAATTTGCGTTTTTATATCTGTGGGTGTTAATTCAATCACCCTAGCTCCTCGTCTCAGTGAACCATAAGTATTGTATCCAGTTACATTGCCATAACCAAGTTTGATTCCCTTATAATTAGCAATAAAATTATTGTCATGATCATGACCTACAAAAAGTGCTTTAATATTTTGGGCTTTTTTTAAACTATAGAAGAGACCTGAATTATAAGGGGATGCGCAAATCTTTTCGTTTTTTTGTCCCTCTATAAATGATTCTACCAAATTATATTCGGGAAGAGGGATATGCATAAATACGATATCTTGCTTATTTTTACCTTTCTCATAAGGTAAATGCCAAAACCATTCAATTTGCTCGGGTTCGATTGCAGCATAACCATCTGGTTCCTCTCCCAAATAATCACCACTATCCCACACATATAGCACATTACTCAAGTTATTGTTTCGATAAACTTCTAAAGTATAGCTTTCACGATCATTAACAATCATACTATTTTTCTTTGGTGCTCTATGTGTAAGAAGTTGTTCATATTCGCGTAACTCTGCTCTCGAATGTTGCCCCTCACTATCATGATTCCCATAGGTTACCGCAACAGGAACATCGTACTTATTCAACATCCGATACAGTTCACCTAGCACCTTGTCAGGCTCATCAACCGATTTACCCCAAATAAGGTCACCAGTAATCATAACTAAATCAAAATTGTATTCTTTTAGCAATTGTTCAATTTGTTGAATAGTATCACTGCTTGCACTATTGAAGGGATACTCACCCAAATGAATATCTGTCAATTGACAAATTCGAAAATTTCGATTACCTGTAATTTCCAAGCTCATGGCTACATCTCCTACAAATAATATTTATTTTCCAAATATGTGTTGAATCCGGCAGAAACACTTACTACCTTGTGCGCATCTGCACCATAAACTAAAGGTATTTGCTTTTCTTGCGCCTCTCGTATCCAACTATAATTTGGACTAGGTTCTGTCTGTGTACTCCTAAAAAGGCCAGAAAAATTACAATCAAGAAATTCTTTTCTACTAGCAATCATGTCTAAAATCCCAGCTAATTTATCCTGTACTTCTTCATCTTCCCAAATTGCACTGTTAGGAAACTCATTTCTCCATTTACGGTACAACATAATATGACCATATCTTTTAGGCTTGTATTGTGTGTTCCATAATACAGCTTCCATCATCGTAGCTAAATATACTTTAGCAACGTTCACTGGCGTCTTATACTCAGCTAATACTCCATTTTTGAAGTCAATCAAACTGTCATCAACTGCGCTCAAGCCACCTTTTGTTGGCAGAAAATGAACAGACAAGATTGCATCATCAATTTGATCAGCATACTTTAACAGCTGCTGTTGCGTCCACTTCTGAAATTCAGCAATATAATCTATTTCAAATCCAATTAATATCCTGATTTTGTCTTGATATTTCAGCTTAATATCCTGCATTTTGGTAAAATATTTTGGCAATTCATTAATTCGCATGGCAGCTGTATATATTGCATGTGCAGATCCATTTGCTTTTTCATAAAATTCTTGTGGTAATGGGAAATGTTCAGTAATTGAATAAGTTTTAAAGCCTTCAGTGATTGCCTTTTGAATATATAATTCAACATCTTCGCCGCTTCCATGTGAACAAAATTCCGTATGATTATGCCCACTCCAACTATTTCGCGGAATTTCTCTTAGTTGTTCCAAGGTCAACATCCTAAATTCCTACCCTTTCGATGTTGTCTTTTTTGACGTAAAAAGTTATTGCCGTCTCCATCATAAAAGCTTGCTGCTGATTTAGAAATTCCACCTTTAGCTCTAGACCATTTTCTGTAATAAATCTATATTCAAAACGATCGCCTAGTATGGATATATTCTTAACCTTTCCAGAAACCGCCATGTAATCGCTGCTGTCACCAGTTATACTGATTTGGAAAAGTTCTGGTCTAATAATGAAATTGCTCTTGTCATTTTCAGCAAGTTCTACCCCAAGGCTGCGCAGTTGAGCTGCATCAAGGATATTATGATTACCAATAAACTTAGCAATAAAAATATTCTGCGGATGCGTATAGATTTCTAGTGGCGAACCTTGTTGCTGCACCTTTCCATTATCCATCACAATGATTTCATCAGAAATTGCCATTGCCTCAGCTTGATCATGTGTAACAAACAACATAGTAATTCCAAGTCTTTGTTGATACTCCCTAATTTGATTACGAAGTTCTATCCGAATTTTCGCATCTAAAGCACTCAGAGGCTCATCTAATAATAAAATTTTTGGCTCTAAAACCATCGCTCTTGCAATTGCAACACGTTGTTTTTGCCCCCCAGAAAGATTCTCAGGATAACTTTGTTCCTTATCTTGCAGATTAACTGTTTTAAGTATTGCATCAACTTTTTCCTTGATTGTTGCCTTTGGTTCCTTCCTGACTCTTAGACCATAGGCAACATTTTCAAAGACTGATAGATTAGGAAATAATGCATATGATTGAAAAATCATTCCAATATTTCTTTGATTAGCAGCTAAATTCTGAATTTCAGTGTCATCCAGCAGAATCTTTCCTGTTATCTTTTGATTTAACCCAGCAATTGCTCTGAGTACCGTTGTCTTTCCACTACCGCTCGGGCCGAGAAATGTTGTCAATGTATTTTTTTTAATTTTAAAATTCATATCTTTAATTACCTGATTACCAGATAAATTAATGGCTAGGTCCTTCACCTCTAATGAAATAGAACTCATAATTTTTTTGTATCCTCCACTTCTTCTGCTTTTTTACTGCCTTGCCGCTTCATGATAGCAATCATGATTATTGAAATTATTGCTAGAAAGAAGAAGTAAACTGTTGTCAAAACGCTACTTGCCTGACCATTACTCTGCATTAAACGATACATATAAATCTTAAGCGTTTCATAATTTCCACCTAAAATTATATTGGTTAGCACATATTCACCAAAAGCATTTGTAAATGTTAATAACATTGCAATAAACATTCCAACACGAATATTAGGTATCACAACCTTCACAAATGCTTTTATTGGTAAATCACCCAGAATTAATGCCTGTTCGAACATTGCTCGAAAGTCATGGGCAATAAATGCATTATCAAGTGCCTGGTAGGTCACAGGCAGACTCAGCAGTGAAATTGCTAGTAAAAGTACTAACATCTGCGGAACTGGCAGATTAGCGTAGACTCTCACTAACCCAGTGACTAGAACAATCCCTGGAATTGTAAACGGAAGAACAGTAATAAACCTCAATTTTGCCTTGATACTCTCATCATACACATTGGCATAGAATACAACAGGCAAAAAGCAACACATTGCAATGATAGTTGTTACAAACCCAAGAATTATTGATCTTGCTAAAGCAGATAAGAAATCTGAATTAGTGATGAGCTGCAGGTACCATTCGAAAGTCCATCCGTCTGGAAGAATCGTATTTACCCATGATTTAGCAAAGGAATACATAATTGTCGCTACAATTGGTGCAGCTAGATAGATTGAAATCAGTGTGATTACTGTCTTTGCAATTATTCTATCGATATGCTTTTCCATTTTCAGCTGATTCTCCTCCCTTTGATATTTGTAACTCTATTGCCCAACCATACTATTATCGTCATAATAACAGTAAAGAGTGTCGCAAAGGCGCAAGCTAATGGTACATTGGCTATCAATTCGCCATTAATCAATGAGCCAATGACTGTCGGAATTGAAACCAAGTTGTTCCCCATCAAAGCATAGGCTGTTTCATACGTTCCCATCGCATTAGCAAAAAGTAAAACAAAGACTTCCACGATATTCGGAAGTATAATTGGAAAAATTACTTTACCAATAAGAAACGTTTTAGAAGCTCCTAAAACATCAGATACTTCAAACCATTCCTTACTCAAACTATCCAGCACTGGAAAGAAAAACATAATTCCCAAGGGGATTTCAAAAAAAGTATAAGCAAATGTCATTCCCGTAACAGAATAGATATTCAAAGCATCATGTATATGCAAGGTGCTGGTAATTGCCTTAAAAACGCCTGCATTGCCAAATAAAATTATTAAAGAAAATGCTAATGGAACACCTGCAAAGCTTGATGACATATTGAAGACTGTAATCAAAATATTTTTTGTGCTTAGAGACAATTTAGTTAATCCCCAAGCTCCTACCATAGATACCACTAATGACACTACTGATGTTATCAACGAAATACTGATACTGTTATAAATTGCTCCCCGATAATAACGGGAGAAAAAAATCTGATGATAGTTAGAAAAGCTAAGCCCTCCATCCATATTCTGTAAGCTTGAGATCAGCATTACGCATACAGGTATTACTAAGACTGATAATATCAGTAATCCAAATGGTAAAAATATTTTTAATCGTGTTGACATATTTTAGTTTGCTCCTGTTACTTTATTCTTCCATTCCTGGCCTAACTTCAATGTTTCCTTGTTCCAAATATTGTTATTCTTTACGTGATATTCCTTTTTGTGTTCACTCTCAGGAATCAATTTTGCTTTTACAGCTGCTGGTAATTTTACATTCTTACGAATTGGTCGTGCATATCCCTTAGCTAAATTAATCTGACCTGCATCTGATAAAATATAAGATCTAGCAAGTTTTGCTGCATAAGGATGAGCTGCATTTTTATTAATAACTTCAGCATATCCACTTTCGACTGTTCCATCCGTAGGAACAGTAATTTTATAGCGTTTAGAATTAATCTGATGTGCGTAATTTAATGCATTAAAGTCCCACATTACAGCAACTTGAATCTCACCTTTTTGCAAGTTTTCAATTGTTGTATCCACTGTTGATAAGCGATTTTCTTTTTGAAGTTTTGCAAAATAATTAAGTCCTGGATTAATATTCTTTTCACTACCACCATTTGCAAATGCAGCAGCTAAAACAGAATATTGGGCTTGTGCTGCAGTGGAAACATCACCAATTGCAACCTTGTACTTTCCTGAAGCTAGTTGTTTCCAAGAAGTTGGTGCTTCTGAAGAATTAACATTTTTTGTATCTGTAATGAAGACGATTGACCCAGTGTATCCAGCTGAATAGTAGCCATCTTTATCCTTTGCCCATGATGGAATTTCCTTCCAGTACTTCGTCTTGTATGCAGCTAAAAGATTCTCCTTTTTTGCAGTGGGTGCAACATTCAGACCAATATCGCCTATATCAGGTGCACTAGAAGACTTTCCTGCTGATTTAAATTTTTGCAATTCCTGTGCACTAGACATATCTGTATCTGTGTGTGAGATCCCAAATTTTGACTTAATATCATTCCAAGTTCCTATCCAATTTGCCCAAGTGTCTGGCATACCTACAGAAACGACCTTGCCTTCTTTTTTTGCTTGCTTGACAATTGTATTCCAACTGTCTGAAGTAGCACTTGCACCATTGCTATTTGAGCAGGCACCTAATGTTCCCATTACAAAAAGTGCTGCTAAAGTTACCAAGTATTTATTTCGCTTTTTCATCAAAAATAGCCTCCAAAACTTTTTTATGCTCTCTTACCCTAAGCACTCCAAGAAGTATACATAATTAATGTTATGAATAAGTATTTAATGTGTAATAGTTCTGCATTTGTTTCGTAACCTTTTTGTATTATATTAAAACAATTTATTTTTATAATTTATAGTTGTTAAGTTGCTGACAGTCAATAAAAAACATCGCATTCAATTAAGTGTTTTTCTACCTTAATCGAATACGATGCCTACTTTATCGCTTCACTTATTTAGTTCAAAATTCCAGCTTTTTTTCCTGTGATTTTCTGATTAAAATCATCCCTGCGGATATGTACAATAGATCTACGACTAAAACTGCAACCCATTTTTGTAATGTTGGCGTTGCTATTATCACAGTTCCACTGGCGAGTATGCCTGTAAAATCCAGCATAAAATGATATAAAATAGTCCACTTCAAGCTTCCTGTTCTTAGATAGATTGCAGCAAGCATTACGCCAATCGCAAACGCATTAATCACTTGTAATAGCGTTGCCGAAAAGGACTGACCAAAAAGATTAATCATGTGTGTCAATCCAAATAAGACACTGCTGACCAAGATTGCACTCAAATAACTGTTAGGATTACGCGGGCTGTGCTGTAGTATGTTATTCATCAATATGCCACGAAAAAAGGTTTCTTCAAATACAGCTGCTGCTAGCGCCAATAATATTGTATCCGCAATTCGCATCAAACTGAGATTTTGCAAATTCACAAACCAAGATGCAATATAGACACAATAAAAGAATATTGGTAAACTATTGATTCGCAATAATTCATTAAGTGAGAGATCTATTTGGTGGTGTAACTTGAGCTGAAGGTACTTCTTATTTAGAAGTAAGACCAATAAGGTTAGTAGTGCATCATCTACAATAACCCGATTGTCTGATTCAATTCCTGCAAACAAATATGCAAAATGAATTATTGCAAATATACCTATCAAGCATAGCCAGATACCAACGGTCGTCTTCATAGCTCTTAAATTCATTCTTCTTCTCTCCTTTGAGGAAATTATATGTAAAACTAATCATCTTATTATACATTAAAATTCTCTAGAGAGCTTCTTCCATACCAAAACAAACGCAAAGAGAGAGGTTAGGTCAAGCTTTAACTCTTGGCCTAACCCCAGTTTCTACGTATTCACTACCATTCACGTTTAATACTCATACACTCTTGTTTCGTATGGTCGTAATTTTTTAAGGTTTTTATCTTTATCATAATTACTAATTAGTAACTGCTTATTTTCTGGAACATCATAGTTACGCACAACATTCTTATCAGTGAAATTGCCCATGACTAACAGTGTCTTTCCCTCATAGTTACGTTTATACGCAAAGACTTCCTCATCATCCGGATCAAGTTCAACATAATTACCATAGACAATCAAATCACTATTATGCCGCAAATCAATCAATCTCTGATAATAATAGAATATCGAATCCTGATTATTTAGTTCATTCTTTGCATTAATTTCGGAATAATTTTCATTTAACTTCATCCAAGGTGTGCCCTCCGTAAAACCTGAATTCTTAGAATCATCCCATTGCATTGGTGTTCTTGCATTATCACGCGACTCTGTAGCTAAATATCGCATCATCGTATCATGATCAACTAATTTTTCACGATCCACAAGCTGATGATAGGCCTCAAGCGATTCAATATCCTGATAATCTTTCAAATCCTTGAAATGTGCATTAGTCATTCCCAACTCTTCACCCTGATATACATAAGGTGTCCCTTGTAGCATGTGCAGGATTGTTGCTAACATTTCTGCTGATTTAATTCGGTATTTCGGTGAATCATTGCCAAAGCGTGAAACAACTCGTGCACGATCATGGTTATTCCAATACAAGCTATTCCAGCCCTTACCATCTAATGCTTCTTGCCATTTAGAAAGTGACCTCTTCAAATCCACTAATTTAACAGGCTGATCATTCCACTTGCCTAGTCTTGGATCATCATTCATTGTTAGGGTAACATGATCGAATTGAAATACCATGTTCAATTCTTTTGCTTCTAAACCTGTGTACTTAATAGCATCATCTGGAGTTGAACTAGGCATTTCACCAACACTCATTACATCATAATGTGAGAGAACTTTATCATTCATTTCTCTCAAATAATCATTGAGTTTTGGCCCATCTGCTACCATTGGTTCAACATTTGCAAATTCAGCTTGTTTAGGATTAGGCGCATCTGGAAATCCAGCTGGTTTCGATAAAAAGTTAATAACATCCATTCTAAAGCCATCTATGCCCTTATCAAGCCAAAATCTCATTAGATCCCAGACATGTTCACGCACTTCTGAGTTTTCCCAATTCAAGTCTGGTTGACCTTTCGCAAAAAGATGCAGATAATACTGTTTGGTAGACTCATTGTAGTCCCACGTTGAACCACCAAAAAATGAACCCCAATTATTTGGCACTTTTCCGTCTTTGCCATCACGCCAAATATAAAAGTCGCGATATGGATTGTTCTTACTCTTCTTGCTTTCTTTAAACCATTCATGTTGATCAGATGTATGATTAACAACCAAATCCATTACAATCTTTAAGCCTAGTCGATGCGCTTCTGTCAATAATTTGTCGAAGATCTCCATATTTCCAAACTTCGGTTGAATTGAGCGATAGTCACTGATATCATATCCATTATCTTTATCAGGTGATTTATATACTGGATTGAGCCAAATCACATCCACACCTAATTTCTTAATATATGGCAGTCGCTTCAAAACTCCTCCCAAGTCACCTATTCCATCACCATTACTATCTTGAAAACTCCTTGGATATACTTGATACACAACCGCTTTTTGCCACCATTTCTTTTTCATCTTACTATCCCTCTCCTTCAAACAATTATTATTTACTTTTTGCTATACCTTCTTGAGGCTTGTCTTCCTTGATAACACCAACTGCAACAGCACCCAAAAGCATTACAATTCCAGCAACCAGAATCATGCCTGGCATTGAATTGTTGATCAACGGGAAGATTGCAAAACTCGCAACTGATGCAATAATTTGCGGTAAACAGATACCACAATTAAACAATCCCATATAAGCGCCCTCATTTTTACCATTTAGAGCAGAAGTAAAAATTGAAAATGCCTCTGTCTGCATTGTAAGATACGAAATTCCAATTAAACAAAATGGTAAGATTAACAGATATTGATTATGCGTTAGGAAAACACCCACAAAACCAATTGCTCCCATTATAAGACCAACTCGAAACCAAAACTTTCTTTTTAAAGGATTCGTCTTTGATAAGATTAAGAATCCCCAGATAACAGCTGCGATAGATTGAATGCATGTTAAAATTCCATACCAATTTCCTGCAGCTTGATAACCTGCTGACGCCGTATTTGCTGTATTCCAAACATTTTTAGCAATTGCTCCGGTTGCATATGTCCAGAGATATTGGAATGCAAACCAGTCAAATAATTGAACAAATGAAACTTCCCAAAAAGCACGGGGCGCTCTCTTAACCAAAGACCACAATGAAGGAACTTCTTTATGATGATTAGGGTCAAGATGATGATATTCAGCATATGCTACAGGATCATATTCTCTAACCTTCATAACCGTATATACCGAAGTTGCTAATAAGATTATGGCTCCGATATAAAAAGAAAGTCTGACAGATAAGGGAACAACTCCTTGGTCTGCAATATTTGAAACACCAAACATTGTAAGTAAAAATGGAAATACCGTTGCAACAACTCCACCAAGATTACTAAATGATTGCTGCCATGACCATGCTAAATCTTTTTGGTCTTCATTAACCATATCCCCGACAATCATCTTGAATGGCTGCATACAAACATTACTTGATAAATCCATGAATAAAATTGCAATTGCTCCGAAAGTTAGTGCTGCGATAGATGCATATCCAAATCCAAATGACCCCGCATTTGGCAATAACACCATTACTAATGCGGCAATTGGTGCTCCCAACATCAAGTACGGCATTCTTCTACCATACTTGTTTGACCACGTTAAATCTGAATACTTTCCAACTAAGGGCTGTACTATCATTCCTGCCAACGGAGGTAGTATAAAAAAGAATCCTAATTTAGTCGGGTTAGCACCAATTGTCTGGAAGATTCGCCCCATTTGCGATGACTGTAAAGAAAAAGCCATATTGACACCGAAGAAGCCAAAGGTCATTGCAAAAATTGTACTAAGCGGCAACTTGGGAAGAGAGTTGGTAATAACTGAAGTGCCTTTTTTGTTACCGGTTACATTTTTATTAACCGAACTAGAAACTTTCCTTTCCATATCTATCACTCCTCGTATTATATAAATTGTGTAATTGCTTTCACAAAGTATTATAATGCCTAAAGCAAACGTTTACAATAGATATTTATAAAAAAGTAAACGTTTGCCTTAGAGTGTTTATACTTATTTATTTTATTTCTATTTTGCGTTAAAATAATACATATAAACTGTAAGGAGCGTTGTCATGAGCATCACTATTAAAGATATAGCTAGAGAAACCGGTTTTTCTGTCGCAACTGTTTCGCGAGTTTTATCTAACAAGACGGGATTCTTTAGTCCACAGACTGCCATAATCGTCCGCGAAGCTGCTGCAAATCTTGGATACAAAAAAAATATGGCTGCAACTGAATTAGTTACACAAAAGAGTAATGTTATTGCCGTGATTGTTAACTCTACTAAAACAAACTTCTCAGACCAGATAATTAATGGCATTCAAAAAAGGGCTGACGAAGCTGAAAAAAGAGTTATCATTCTATATGCTGGTGAGCGTAATGAACATGCGCAAAAAATTGCATTATCAACTGCTTTAGAACGACCTATTCTTGGAATCTTACTCCTATCGGTTGACCTTTTTCCATCAAATCTTGACATCTTGACATCTTCTCAGATTCCTTTTTATTTTTTATCAATCTCATTTAAGAATAATGAGTTAAATTATATTTCCTCAGATGATCAAGAAATTGGCTATCAAGCAACCAGATACCTGCTTGAGCAAGGACATAAAAATATTGGCATAGCGGGATTAGATATTACAAATAGTGCTCATACAGGCGTATTGCGTTTCAAAGGATATCAACAAGCACTAAATGAATCTGGAATAACCTTCAAACAACACTGGCTACAAACAGGTGACTACAGTTACGAATCTGGAATTATTGCCTTGCGAAACTACTGCTTAAACAAAGACGTTACAGCTGTGATTGCAGCTAGTGATTTAGTTGGAATCGGTATTTTGAACGAATGCAGTCACTTAAAAATTAATGTTCCTGCTGAACTATCGATTATCACTATCGATGGAACTAATCTTTGCAAACTTGTCCGCCCACAATTATCAAGCGTCACTCAAGATTTTTATCGCATGGGATACCTGGGAACTACTTATTTGATTAATAGTGCTCAAAACAATGCTTATACAAGTATCGTAATTAACCAGCGGCAAAGTGTGCAAAAAATTAGTAGTACTGATTACTAAAAAACATACTCCAATAAGATGGAACGTGCTTATCCAGAACAATAGAAAAGGAGGTCAAGTCAAAAGTTAACCTTTGGCTCGACCTCCTTATTATTAATTCCATGTAAATGTGTTCCAAATAATAATTAAAACCAAACTGGCATCATCATTGCTGTAACTGCTATTGCATCATATTTGACAGCACGCTTTTTTATCTGGTTATGCAGCGTAATCAATGCAGCCGGAAAATCTTTTTGATGCTGCCAGTAGTACAGTACAATTTCTTTAGAGAGCTTGCTGGCAACTAAATCACAGTTTCCAGTTTTTTCCAGTTCCTTAGCCATAGCCAAAATAATTTCACCGGCACCTGCTTGCTGCTTAACTTGTTCATCAGCATAAGCAGCACTCAATTGATCCAACATTTTTTCTATCTCATTTTCTTTTGCCATAAGTTCCCTCCTGCAATAATTTAATCAAACAGATTTCTCAAAACTTGCTCCTTATTGTTGATAAACATCTCTGTTATTTGGTAACTCTCTGTTTCCTCATATGCACAATTATGCACTTCTCCATCATCAAATACCAAGATTTCCGCCCCAGGGTATCCTAAAAGAATCGGTGAATGAGAGACAATGATGAACTGTGAGCCAGCGTTGACACATTGCCTAATCTCTGACAGCAGCGCCAATTGCCGCTGTTGTGATAGTGCCGCTTCAGGTTCGTCTAAAATATAGAGTCCGTTTGGCTTGAACTGCTTTTGTGCAAGTGCCAAGAAACTTTCACCGTGGGACTTCTCGTGATAATTCTCTGCTGGATGTTTTTTATCAGAATATTCTAGCTCTTTGGTAGCAACATTGTAAAAACTCTCTGCACGTAGGAAGTACCCCCAATCAGCGCGAATGGCTCCCCGCGATACGCGCATTCCGTTAAACAATTCCGAATGTGTGTCATATGTTGAGAACTGATAATTACGACTTCCACCTTCAGGATTGAAACCATACTTGATTGCAATTGCTTCTAACAAGGTCGACTTTCCACTCCCATTTTCTCCTGCAAAAAAAGTCACTGGATGATTAAAATCAAGTTGTGTTAGTCCACTTAGTGAAGCTATCGTTCGGGTGTAACTCTCTTCGGCAATTTTGTTCCAATCTATCGTGATTCGCTGAATAAAGTTAGCATTGATTATAATCACCTTCTTTTATACTAATACCCTTTGATTTCATATACTTGATATTCTTTATCAAAATAATCCCCTATTTCTTCAGTTAGTCCGACCGACCATAGATTGTGCACATCCCCTCAACCATCAAATAATTTATCAACCTTGCTTACCCCAGAAACTTGATATATCATTTTTCTGTCTCACTAATTTTACTAATCAAATTATAATCGATTCACGCCATAGATTAATCAAAACCATATTCAAATTTGTTTAACTTTATTATAGAATATATTAAACGATAAATCACCCGGAGGGAAAAATGTGCAAACTCTTATTTTCTTTTATTAAGTTATCTCCAATAAAATCTGTGAAAAAGCTAGTGTTCTCCTATGAACGTTAGATATCGTGGTTTTGTCCTAGCTATCTCTGGAGCATCATTTTGGGGAACGTCTGGTGTCGCAGTTCAATATCTATATCTGCACACCACAATCACATCTGCTTGGTTAGTTGACTTGCGCCTGATAGGGACCGGATTACTGCTTACAATCTGGGCTCATTATCTGTATTATGGAGAGATAAAAGCTCTGTTATCTGACAAACATACGTGGCCAAGCTTACTGCCACTTTCAATTATTGGAGTCGGTGGTTCACAATTCACTTATTTTATGGCTGTCCAATATAGTAATGCTTCCACTGCAACGGTCATTCAGTTTCTTTCACCACTGTTTATAATTATGTATATGTTGCTGATCAAACATATCTTGCCTAAGCGAATAGAAATAATTTCTGTCTTTGTAGCAATCATCGGAACCATTTTTTTAGTTACTAATGGCCATTTAGATCATCTGTCACTCTCAATGCAAACACTTGTCTGGGGATTACTAGCAGCCTTTTGTACCGCGATGGAAGTCGTAATTCCCACTCAATTAATGCAGCGCTACCAAACAATTCCAATAATAGGAGTCTCAATGTCACTATGCGGAGCCTGTCTTTCACCTGTCCTCCTATTTATACCATGGCCCCCGCTTACACTGTTTGATTGGGGATTGATTGTGTATATCATCATTGGTGGGACACTCTTTGCCTATTTATTCTTCCTTGCAAGCATCCGCTATATTTCCGCAAGTACTACTGGAATGCTAGGTGCATTTGAACCCCTAGTTGCTACAATTCTATCAGTTGCTTTGTTGGGTACTCATCTTGGTATATTTGCACTTATTGGCGGTACATTGATTATAGTGGCAGCAATTATCCAATCGCTACCCATTGAAAAAATCATTAAGGCACATAAAAAAGCAAGCTAGTCCGAATTGTACTGGATTCGCTTGTTTTTTTAGTCCATTTATTTAGATCGTAACCAATTTTTACTTAGGATTTTTAGTAATATCCGAACCAAAATATTTCTTTGAAAGTTTCTGCAAAGTTCCATCATTTCTAAGTGTCTGCAATGCTTTGTTAATTCGTCCTTGTAGTTTTTTATTTTTCTTATTTAAGAGGGCTGAAATTTTAACTGGTTTAACCTGCTTTGATAAGTCCTTGAAGTGTAAGTCACTCACCTTATTACTCTTAGCATATGCATAATACGCTTCCGCTGCATTTATTGTTCCATTAACTCTGCCTTGGCGAATTAATGACAGACTTGTTGCAAAATCTCCCGAAGAAACAATCGTCGCTTTATATTTTTTTGCGAGGATTTCATTATTGGTCCCTGTTCCTTCTGCAAATTTTTTATTCTTAACCTCTTTCAAGTTATTAATCTTATTTTTCTTTGAAGAAATTAGAGCATAGCGTGAATAGATATAAGGTTTAGAAAAAATATATACTTTTTTTCTTTCAGGAGTCTGTGTTATATTATTTAGCACTATATCATACTTCGAAGCCCCTACTCCTGCAATTAGTGAATCCCACTTTGTTGGTACAAACTTGGCTTTTACTCCCATTTTTTTCGCAAGGGCTTTCCCTAAATCTACTTCAAACCCTGTTAGTTTTCCATCTGAGCGATATGAGTAAGGCTTATATGTTCCTTCTAACCCTATTGTTAATTGACCTTTATTTATTAAGTCATCTTTGTACGAAGATGCGTTAGCCTTCGTGGCTAGTCCTATAAAAATTCCAAAAGTAATTATGATTGCTGCTATTAATACTTCTATTTTTAAAATAATTTTTTGTTCTTTCATATCAAAAATCCCCCAAAATTAGTTTTTATTTTAATACCATAGACGACAGAAATTTCGTAATTCTCAAATTTTTATTGTTTTTGAAAAAAGGATCAGGTTTCCCATCATAAATAATATTTCCATCTTCTACAAATACTATTTTGTCGGCTACTTGTTGTGCAAACGACATATTATGTGTAACAATCACCATTGATTGCCCATCTTTTGCAAGTTGCAAAAGGACCTGTAAAACCTCAAGTTCTAATTCGGGATCTAATGCAGAAGTAGGTTCATCAAGTAAAATATACTCTGGATTCATAGCTAAAGAGCGTGCAATTGCTACTCTTTGTGCCTGACCACCCGAAAGTTCTTCTGGATAATTATCAATTTTAGATTCCAATCCAATTTTTTTTAATATTTTTTTTGCATTTTTAATCGCTGTTTCTTTATCGAGCTTTAACACCTGAGTAGGTCCTTCAATTATATTGCCAAGAACTGAAAAATGAGGAAATAGATTATAACTTTGAAATACCATCCCTGTTTTCCTTCGTACGTAAGATAATTCTTTTTTATCAATCCCCTTTGTAAAGTCAATTATCAAATCATCAAACAAATACTTCCCCCTCTCTGGTGTTTCTAATAAATTCAACGAACGTAAAATTGTTGATTTTCCGGAACCGGATGGTCCTACTAAAACAGTAACCTTTTTCTTTGGGAACTCTAGATTAATATTCTTTAAAACAAGGTGATTACCATATGATTTATTAATTTCTCTCAACTCCATCAATTACCACCTCCTTTTTTGACCTATTAGCCTTTACACCAAGCTTATCTTCTAGCTTACCTTGCCCCCAAGAAAGAATCGTACAAAAGACAGCATAAACTGCGGCTACCAAGGAATACATTAATAATGGCTGGTAATTTTCTGCGGCTATCTGTTGACTTACTTCAAACATTTCAACAATAGTAATTGAAGCCGCTAGAGATGTGTCCTTAACCAAACTAATGAAACTATTTGCCAGCGGTGGCACAGATACTCTCAGTGCTTGTGGTAATATAATTCTTTTCAGAGTCTGATTTCTCGTCATTCCGATTGAAAATGCAGCTTCCCATTGTCCTTTAGGCACTGAACTAATTGCCGCTCTAATTGTTTCAGATGCATAAGCACCCGTATTAAGCGAGAAAGTTATTATTCCTGCAATAAAGGCATCTAGCTTTATTCCTTCTGGAGCCATTCCTTTTATTTTTAAATATGGTAATCCAAAATAAACTATGAACAGTTGTACTAATAGTGGTGTGGAACGAAACAACCAAACATAAAATCTAAAAAATAATTTTACTACCAAAAAGAATCCTTTTCTGCTAGATAATCTAATTAATGCTGTAAAAAGTGCCAATATTATTCCTAGAAAAAAAGAAATAAGTGTTAATGGAACAGTATACTTAAAACCAGCCTCTAAAATTTGAGGCAAAGCTTTGCTGATAATTTCCCACATCTAAATTTCCTCCTAATGTATGTAAAAGTACAAATAAAAAAACGAAATCTTAAAATAAAAGATTTCGTCTCATCCGTTCCATTTTTTAGCTGGAAAAATATCATGCCAAAATAGTGGATCGTCTAAGACCTAATCCACAAGGGCACATATATTGAATTTTGGATTTCAATATGTTCATTTTATTTTCCTCACTAAAAACTAATTGTATTATTATTTTATGCTAACTGATTTAACAAAGAAAGTCAACACCTTTAATAATTAAAAACTGATATTAAATAACCCGTCAAATGTCACAATCCTTATACTAATCACTGAAAATTTATTTTTTATATACAAATACAGATACTATCTATTTTTTAATTTAGAAAGAAACTTGAAAATGGATTAATCCCTTTTTAAACTGAACTTGGTAAAAAGTCAAAAAATAAACCTGACTATTTTCAACATATTAATTTTAATCCTTTGAATATATTAGATATTCTCATCCATTCTTTTATTGACTACTCTATTACTACCTTCGCACTCCTCCATTTTTTTAGTGTCTTCTTAAATTTATTATGATTTTTTACACCTATACAATTAAGATCAACTATAGCATTATAGCCCCTATTTGATACTGCTTTTATTGAAGCACTAATACAATAGTTTCCATCTAATCCAACAAATTCAATACTTTTTGTTGAATGCTTCCATAAAAACTCTCTTAAATCATCATTTGTCAAACAAGAGGCATGTCTTTTTTCATAGACATACGCTGAAACTTTCTTGAGATCTGGAACTAACTTTTTCTTCTTTCGATCTAGTTCCCAGAAAAATCGGTTTACTACATAAATTACTTTATCAGTTGGATATATTGATATCTTATTATTAATTGCAGAAATCAAGTCATAAGAATTATAGTTCTTGTCTTGACTCAAATAATCTGTTTGTACATCAATAACAATTAAATAATCAGCCAATATCATCACTTAACCTCCATATCAATATTTTTCCAATATACACAAAATAAAGTAGAATATATATATACAATATTACCATAACAATAATACTAATTATTCACAGATGAATATAATGAAAATCCCTACAAAAATGATCATATTTTCGTAAACTACACTTTTTCATAAATTACTTCTAAGATTCTTATTTATTCTCTGTCCGTGTTAAAACGGTCACTGATTCAATGTGTGTCGTCATTGGAAACTGATCAACTGGTTGAATTGGTTTTGCAACTTGATAACCTTGTTCCGTGAATAACTGGATATCCCGTACTAATGTAGCGGGGTTGCAACTTACATAAACAATTTTTGCTGGGGACAACTTAACTGTACTGGTGATAACTTCTGGTTCCAAACCCTTGCGTGGTGGATCAAAAACTACAACATCAGGTTTAATTCCCTCTTCAGACCATTTAGCCATCCAATCACTCGCCGTACCAACTTCAAAAGTTGTATTATTAATGTTATTCACAGTTGCATTCTTCTTGGCATCCTCGATTGCTTCTGGAATAATCTCAACACCATAAACCTTTGCCGCTTTTTGTGCGAGATTCAAAGAAATTGTCCCTATCCCACAATATGCATCAATCACAGTTTCCTTACCGGTTAATTCTGCATCTGTAACAACTTTTTGGTAGATTTTCTCTGTCTGAACAGCATTAACTTGATAGAATGAATGTGCTGAAATCTCAAAATTAATACTATTAAGACTATCATTAATTCGACCATCTCCAGCAAGAATTTTTTCAGTCTTACCCAAAATCACATTTGTCTTTTCTTGGTTGATGTTTTGCACAACTGTACGCACATCTGGACAAGTCTTCATGATTTCATCAACAATCATATCTGATTCGGGAATCTTCTTGGCACGAGTCACTAATACAACCATTACTTCATGCGAATAATACCCACGACGCACAATAACATGACGAACTACTCCCTTGTGTGTCTTCTCATCATATGCACTGATCATGAACTTGCGCAAAATATCGCGCACAGCCTTGATTACTTCATCAATTCGCTTATCTTGAATAAGATAGTCTTCCATGGGAACAAAGTTATGACTATTCTTCTTGAAAAAACCAGTTTCAAGTTGTCCTCTAACTGTACGTACTGGGACTTGAGCCTTGTTACGGTAATGGACAGGTTCGTCCATTCCCAAGACTGGTGCAACTTCAACTTCTTCTAAATGTGACTTTTTCAACAACTCCACAACCTGATTACGTTTAAAATCAAGTTGTGCGTCATATTTAAGGTGCTGCAGTGGTGCAATTCCAGTCTGTGTATAAGTCTTATTAATTCCTGAAGTTCTGAGCGGACTATCATTATGCCTGTTGATAACTTTTGCAAAACCATAATTCTTACTTGCCTTCATCACAGTGATATCCACAACTTCATCAGGTAATGCGTCTTCAATGAATAACGGGTAATGCTCGACTTTTCCTACACCCATTCCTTGATATGTCAAATCGCTAATTGTCAATGTTAGTTTCTGATTTTTTGTTACTGGTGGTTTACTCATTTATTTCTCCTTTTTTGTGACTCATAGTTTTACTTTATACTGAATTGCTAGTAAGTGCAATCTTTATCCACACAAAACAGCCGCTTGATTTTATTTAAACCAAACGGCTATCCGACTTATCAACATGTTACTAACTTTTTACTATTTTCTGTTTGAGACACCAATTGTACCGTCACCATCAAGATCCTTTTCTGAGAGATCTTCAACTTCTGCGACAAAATGCTCTGCAATAATTTCTTCAGTCGTCTTGGAAGATGTAATCGCAGTTTCTGGAATCTTGTCCGTATTAGCAAATATTTGAATGTGCTGTTTCAAGTCCTTAAAGACCATTGGAGCATCCCCACCATATTCACCATCAATGTTAATCATCATCTTCTCATCCACTGGCTTCGCGATCACTTTAGAAGTTTTAACATACAAAATCCGCGGATCCTTGATATGACGACCACCATTCAGCACCATTGTCATCAGCTGCAAGATTTCAACAAGATTACTTGTTTTCACCACAATCAGCGTGAATTTCCCATCATCAAGCGATGCATCAGGAACAATCTGTTCGAATCCCCCAATCGAATTAGTCAATGCAAGGAAGAACATTGAAGCCTTACCATTAAAAACACCATCATCATATTCGAGATGCATATTAATTGGCTTAACTCGCGGTAAGATTTCTGCCCCCTTAACAAGGTAAGCGAGGTAACCAAAGAGTGACTTATATTGTGATGGAACTCCATATGTCAGTTCTGTCAGTAATCCACCACCCGCAATATTCACAAAATACTTCTTATCCGCTTGGCCGATATCCATGCTAACATTTTTGCCCTTGGCAATCACCTTTGCAGCAGCTATCGGATCTTCACGTGGAATCTTCAACGCCCTTGCATAATCATTTGTTGTTCCCGCGGGAATAATTCCCATCATTGGACGATGTTTCAATGGAGCGATTCCATTAACCACTTCATTGATAGTTCCATCTCCGCCAGCCGCAACAATTAAGTTGAACCCAGCTCGTGCTACGCGTTCTGCCTCATCACGTGCCGAATTTGGCTTAGCGGTTGTACGATACGCACTTGTTTCATATCCTGCATTCTCAAGAATATCAAGAATTTCAACAAGATCATTGCGCATTGCCTCACGTCCAGATGTTGGATTGTAAATAATCCGACAACGCTTCTTCATCGCTACCTCTCCTTTAAACCTACACAAAAAAGCTTTTTAACCCTCTGCTCTCTTATCTTTTCTTCAAGCTATCCATTAATAGCTTGTTAACAATCTTAGGGTTTGCCTTACCATGAGTTCCCTTCATGATTTGACCAACCAAGAAGCCGATTGCACGGTCTTTACCATTCTTAAAATCTTCAATTGATTTTTCATTATTATCCAAAACCGTTTTGATTAATGGTTCCAAAACAGCTGGATCTGATAGCTGAACGAGGCCCTTAGCTTCAACCCATGCTTTTGGTTCACTACCATTTGCAATAATTTCTTGGAAAACTTTCTTAGCAATCTTAGATGAAATTGTGCCATCTTCAATCAATTTAATCATACTTGCCAAATGCTCTGGTGTTAGCTTAGTCTCAAGCAACTCCAACTTGTTAGCATTCATATACGCGTTAACTTCACCCATGAGCCAGTTAGCAGCAAGCTTTGCAGCAGCACCCTCAGCAACAGTTGCTTCAAAGAAATCAGACATTTCCTTGGTTTGTGTAAGGACACCCGCATCATATTCTGGAATTCCCCATGAGGAAACATACTTTTCACGACGCTTATCAGGCATTTCTGGAATTGATGCACGAACTTCTTCAATCCAATCATCTGAAATATGAATTGGTGGAATGTCTGGTTCTGGGAAATAGCGATAATCACTTGCTCCTTCTTTGACACGCATCAAGATTGTCTCACCAGTTGGTTCATCAAAGCGCCGCGTCTCTTGTTGAATTTTGCCACCTGACAATAGAACTCGTTGTTGTCGCTTAGATTCATAGTGAGCGCCCTTTTTTACATGCTCAAATGAATTCAAGTTCTTCATTTCAGTCTTTGTTCCAAACTTGTCAGAGCCAATTGGACGTACCGATACATTAACATCAGCACGCATAGATCCTTCCTCCATCTTAACATCGGAGATTCCAGTGAATTGAATTATTTGACGCAAACGTACTAAGTAAGCATATGCCTCATCAGCAGAGGTAATGTCTGGTTTAGAAACAATCTCAATCAATGGAGTTCCCTGTCGGTTCAAATCAACATACGAATAACCATCTGGACTATGTGTATTCTTACCCGCATCCTCTTCAACATGCATTTCTTCGATTCCAATTTTTTTCTTCTCGCCATTTACTTCGATTTCAAGCCACCCATTGCGTCCAATTGGTGTCTGCGCTTGCGTAATCTGGTAAGCCTTGGGGTTATCAGGATAGAAATAATTTTTACGATCAAAATGAATATCTTTCGTTATCTCACAGTTAAGAGCCAAAGCAGCACGCATTCCATACTCTAGGGAGCCTTTATTGATAGTCGGCAACACCCCAGGAAATCCCCAGTCAACAACGTTAGTATTGGTATTTTGTTCTACACCGTACTTAACAGGTGCCGATGAGAAAGCTTTTGATTTTGTCTTCATCTCAATATGGACTTCTAGTCCTATCGTTGTTTCAAAATTCATTAATCTTGCCCCCCAAACGTTGGAACTTCTTTATGAAAATCAGTTGCCTGTTCAAATGCATAACCAGCACGATACATTGTTTCTTCATCAAAACGATTAGCAATCAGCT
This sequence comes from Liquorilactobacillus sp., assembly GCF_047719775.1. Taxonomy (NCBI): domain Bacteria; kingdom Bacillati; phylum Bacillota; class Bacilli; order Lactobacillales; family Lactobacillaceae; genus Liquorilactobacillus; species Liquorilactobacillus sp. The sequence continues at coordinate 61,259 of NZ_JBDNTS010000005.1, read as the reverse complement.
GCATTCCAATTGGGAGGCCTTTTGTAAAGCCAGCAGGAAGTGACATGCCTGGAAGACCTGCCAAGTTCACAGGAATTGTTAAAATGTCGTTCATGTACATCGTAACTGGATCATTAATATCTTCACCAATTCCAAATGCCGTAGTTGGTGAAGTTGGTCCTAAAATAAGATCATAATCACTAAATATATTAGCAAAATCTTGACAAATTAATGTTCGAACCTGAGCTGCCTTCTTGAAGAATGCATCATAAGTTCCAGCAGATAAGGAGAATGTTCCCAACATAATGCGGCGCTTAACTTCATCACCGAAACCTTCTGAACGAGACTTGACATAAACATCTTCCAAGTTTTTAACATCCGCAGCACGATGTCCATAACGAATCCCATCAAAACGCTGCAAGTTTGAACTCGCTTCAGATGAAGCAATAATATAGTAAACAGGAACACCATACTTACTATGCGGAAGGCTAACTTCAGTAACCGTTGCACCAAGTTTCTCAAAGACTGCAATTGCATTTTTAATTCCTTCGCGAACTTCAGGGGCAACACCCTCACCCATATATTCTTTAGGAACTGCAATCTTCATTCCCTTAATATCACCGTTCAATTTAGCCGTAAAATCTGGAATAGCATGGTTCGAACTAGTTGAGTCGTGAGGATCCAAACCACTAATTGCATTTAACAAAATTGCGTTGTCTTTGACCGTACGCGTAAACGGACCAATCTGATCAAGACTTGATGCAAATGCAATCAAACCATATCTTGACACACGTCCATATGTCGGCTTCACTCCTACAATTCCGTTATAAGATGCAGGCTGACGAATCGAACCCCCTGTATCTGAGCCAAGTGCAGCGATTACTTCACCAGAAGCAACTGCAGCTGCCGAACCACCAGATGATCCACCAGGAACTTTAGCCTGATTCCATGCATTCTTCGTCAATTGAAACGCCGAATTTTCAGTTGAACCCCCCATTGCAAATTCATCCATATTGGTTTTACCAACTGTAATTGTTTGCAGCGCATGTAACTTCTCCATTACAGTCGCATCATAAATCGGATTGAAATTCGCAAGAATTCTACTAGCGGCGGTTGTTTTTAAATTTTTCGTTACAATATTATCCTTGATACCTAAAGGAATCCCTGACAAAATATTATCTGCAGCAACTCCTACTTGATCAAGCTGAGCAGCTTGTTCTAATGCAGCCTCTTTATTCAAGCTCAAGAATGCTCCAATTTTTTGATCACGTTTTTCAATATTATCAAAAGTCTGCTGTGTAAGATCAGTCACACTTAATTCCTTATTGACCAATAATTCATGCAAGCTCGCAAAATCATGTTTAAAGTAATTCATGGACTATGCTTCCTCGCTTTCATCAATAATTGCTGGTACCTTGATGTATCCATCCTGATGTTGAGGTACATTCTTCATCAGTTCTTCGCGTGATGTACCGCTAACCGCAACATCTTCACGCATTACGCCTATTGCGTCCGTTACACTTGTTGTCACAGGGATTCCATCAGTATTTACCTCACTGAGTTGCTGAACCATTTCGATAATCTCATCCATCTGTCCTGTAAATTTTTGCAATTCCTCATCTGTAAAAGCTAACTTTGCTAGACTTGCGACATGCTTCACTTCGCTTGCACTAATTGCCATTCAAACTCCCTCTTTCCCTATTTCATCAGTAATTATTTTAGCATAACTGAACAACTATATGCACAACAGATTCATTTTTTTAATAGCTTCCAAAAACATGTGTATAGAAACTACTCTCATCTGATTTACGCGCAAGGAAGCTTTGAACTGTCCCATCTGTTCCCTTAACTGTGATATCAATTGGAATTCCACTTGGCAAATAGGTCTTTGCAGCTTGTGCTAGATACTGTGTGAAGCTTGTGATTTCAGTTAAACTATAAAATTGCGTCGTAATGTTAACATTCATTCCTTGAAGCGTTTTATTCTTATACTCCGCCTGTGCTGTTACCCCCGCAAGATTAGGGAAGAAATTCTGGACTTGTTTCTTAAAACTCTCAAAAGACGTCTCATCATTATCATTAGGAACTGAAGACACCGATGTTTCGGGGAAGACATAACTCTTATAATTAAGGCTTGTCCAATCATTAATTGTTGAACCGCTTGTTACATAAGTATACTGATAGAACGAACCACCAACAAGACTATCATTTGTTGCTTGTTTGAACATCGCAATAACAATCGGGGTATTTGCAGACACTCCACTTGTTTTACGTAATCGCTCCAAAACCTTAGCGGCCGCCTGTTGTCCTTCAGCAATCATTTTTGCCTTCGAAATAGTTGTGGTATAAGTCGCCCCATACTCCTCTTTTTCATAATAGTCTTTTGTGTTCATTCCAATACCAATGGTGATTCCAGCAAGTTTGAGCTTTCCGTTAACTTCTTTCATATAGTCTTGCTCTTCAATCTGTTGGATATAAATTGGATTACGCTTATCAGCATCAGTTTGCCCATTATCGACCGGATTTAAACCAGTTGAGTTACTATTTGATTTTCTTCCAAGCCAGTTATTAACAGTTGTTGAAGACAACAATTGACCCTCACGAAAGATGTAATTACTTGTTGAATACTTTGTCTTAGACAATTGTGTCAGTCCTGATTCAAAACTCTTTAGATTTAGTAAGTTATCTGAATTTTGTGAGATTCCTACACCACGTGCCTTGCTAGTTAGATAATTACCATTTTCAATAACACCTTGATATTCACTATCTGTAGATTTCCCAGTCACTTGGTAACCAGATGAAGATGATGAACTCTTTGCGGCATTCTTTACGGTAGACGTTGCTGAACTCAACTTTGCACACCCTGCGAGTAGTACAAGGCTTAATGCGGCACCCAATATGACTCCTACTTTTTTCACTTTACAGCCTCCATTTGCTCAATAAACTGTTGCTCACTCATTATTTCAATTCCAAGATTTTCTGCCTTTGTCAATTTGCCGCCCGCGTCATGACCAGCAATTACAATATTTGTTTTTTTTGATACACTTCCCACAACATCAGCACCACTTGCTTCTAACCATTCTTTTGCCGCAGCACGCTTCAACTGGTCTAGTGTCCCTGTCAAAACAACCTTCTTACCACTGAAATAATTATTGACACTAGCACCTGTATTAGGTCCTTGATATTCCAAATTTACACCAACATCTGCTAATTCTGCGATCAACTTCTTAACTTCAGTATTATTAAAATAAGTAACGATGCTCATTGCAATTACTTGTCCCAATGAATCTAATTGTGCAATTTCTTTCTCTTCTGCCGCAACAAGTTTTGTCAAAGACTTAAAATGCACCATCAGAAGCTTCGCAACTTTCGCACCAACATGTCGAATACCTAATCCAAAAAGAAGCCGCTCTCCAGAATTATGCCGACTATTATCAATAGCTGTCAACAGGTTGTTAGCAGACTTATCCTTAAAGTTATCTAATTTAAGTAAATCTTCAAAAGTTAAGTGATATAAATCTGCAACATCGCTGACTAATTGCTTTGCAAACAGCTGTTCAATAATTTTAGGACCTAAACCCATAATATCCATTGCATTCCGTGATGCAAAATGCACCAGACTTTCTTTAACTAAAGCTGGACACTTTGGATTGATACAGCGCAGCGCTACTTCCTCATCAAGATGAACCAGCTTCGCATTACATACTGGACACTCTGCTGGAATCTCAATAGGTTTTGAATTTGCTGGACGTTTTGTCAATACTACTTCTGAAACTTCAGGAATAATATCACCAGCTTTGTGTAGCTTGACTGTGTCTAATAGACGGATATCTTTTTCTTTTAAATAGTCTGGATTATGCAGTGAAGCCCTTGCAACTGTTGTCCCAGCAAGCTGCACTGCATCCATCACTGCAGTTGGGGTAACGGTTCCTGTCCGTCCAACCGTCCATTCGATTAGTCGCACAACTGTTTCTTGCTCATCGGGAGGAAACTTATACGCGATTGCCCACCGAGGAACCTTAACGGTATTCCCAATGACCGCATGGGTTGCTAAATCATCTGCTTTTAATACAATTCCGTCAATCTCATACGGAAGATCTGCTCTTTTGGTTTGATATTCATCAATATACTTAAAAACTTCTTCCATGTTCTTTGATTGTTGTGATTCCAGGTTGACTTTAAATCCCCAGTTATGTAGCTGTTTAAGCACATCTGTTTGAGTTCTTAAGCCATGCTTCTCGGGTTCCATTAAATAATAGATAAAGGTACTAAGCTGCCTTGAAGCCGTAACTCTTGTATCTAGCTGACGTAGACTTCCTGCTGCTGCATTTCTTGGGTTTGCAAAAACCGGTAATCCTTGCTCTTCCCTTTTTTTATTGAGCCCTACAAAAGCTTTCTTCGGCATATAGCATTCACCACGAACTTCCAAAGTAACTGGTTCAGTCAATCTCAGTGGAATTGCTTTGATTGTCTTCAGGTTCTCCGTGATGTCTTCACCAATCACTCCATTGCCACGAGTCGATCCTTGTACAAAAACTCCATCTTTATAAATGAGAGAAATTGCTAAACCATCAATTTTAAGTTCACAACTATAATCAACTTTTTCAACAAGCATTTTACTCAAACGCTGATCAAACTGTTCCAACTCATTTTTCGAGAAAACATCTCCCAGAGAAAGCATAGGAATTTCATGTTCTTTTTTCTCAAACCCGCTAAGAATCTGCCCGCCAACCCTCTGCGTAGGAGAATCTTCTAGAATAAGGTCTGGATACAACCGCTCCAATTCGATAAGTTCTCGGTACGCTTTATCGTAGACATAATCTTCCACTATTGGACGGTCTTCCACATAATAGCGGTGTGCCCAGCCATTTAATTGTTTAACTAATTCACTAATTTGCTCCTGTGCCTGTTCTCTTGTATCAGCTACCATCTTTTGACCTCCTCATGATTAGACTATTTCTTCTTAATTGGTGCAAAGGATGCCAACAAACGTTTGATACCCATTCCCGCAAATGCAATGTCTAACTCCATGTCTTCACCGCTTCCCGTGAGCTTAACAACCGTTCCTTCACCCCAGGCTTTGTGTAAAACCTTATCGCCAACACTCCAGCCAACCTTCTCAGCACCTGTTCCTTTATTTTCTTCAACTGTTCCAGCTGGCATCTTATATTGTGTCCTGGCTTGTCCGAAAGGATATTCTTTTCTAGAATCATTGCGTCTTATGCTTGTATTAGCAGCTTGCTGATTCTCAGCTTGTAATAATTCAGGATCAATTTCTTCAATAAATCTTGAAGCCGGATTAGTCTGTCTTCTCCCATACAGCATTCTTGAAAATGCATTTGTTAAGAACAGTTCCTTTTCCGCCCGCGTAATTCCGACATATGCCAGCCGCCGCTCTTCTTCAAGTTCATTCTCATCCATCATCGCCCGTGATAATGGGAAAATCCCCTCTTCCATCCCCATTAAGAAAACAATTGGAAATTCCAATCCTTTGGCTGCATGTAATGTCATCAAGGTGACTTCATCTGCTTCTTCAACTAGACTATCTTGATCGGAGACTAATGCTAAATCTGCTAAAAAGTCAACAAATGGGTCGCTATTTTCATCTTCAGGCTCCCATGAATCATCGAACTGCTTGGTAACCGAAAGAAATTCTTCCAAGTTCTCTAAACGGCTTTGATTTTCTAGTGTCTTAGAGTCTTCCAGAACCTTTTTATATCCACTCTTCTCAAGAATCCGTTCTGTCAATTCGGTAACACTCAACTTATCACGCAATTCATGCAGAGTCTTAATCAAATTAGCAAAATCTGTTAGCGCATTGCTTGCTTTACCAGAGATGTTCGCTAAAACAGCATTGCTTGCAGCATCTAAAAGACTCATTCCCATACTTTGTGCAAAGTCATTTAAACGTTCAATACTCGTTCCGCCAATCCCGCGTTTTGGTTCGTTAACAATTCGTTCAAAGCTCAACGAATCTTGTGGATTAGTCACAAGCTGCATATATGCTAAAACATCACGGATTTCCTTGCGATCATAGAATTTATGCGCTCCAACAATCTTGTAAGGAATATTGGCCTTTATAAAGGTCTCTTCAATTATTCGCGACTGTGCATTCGTTCGATATAAAATTGCAAAGTCATTAAAATGACAGCCATTCTCACGCATCATCTTTTGGATATTGCGCACAACGTAGAAGGCCTCATCATTTGCATTTTGCCCGCGATAATATTTAATCTTTGTGCCTTCGTTGTTTTGTGTCCACAATTCTTTTGCTTTACGGTTCGCATTATTCTTGATTACTGAATTTGCAGCTTGCAGAATTGTCTTAGTTGAGCGATAATTTTGTTCCAGCTTAACCAGTTTCGTATTTGGATAGTCCTGCTCAAAATTCATGATGTTCTCCATGTTAGCTCCCCGCCAACCATAGATACTTTGGTCTGCATCACCAACAACACATAAATTATGATTTTTCTTCGCCAATAAGCTTACAAGTTCATATTGTGCTTGATTAGTATCCTGGTATTCATCAACATGGATATATTGAAACTTACGTTGATAAAATTCGAGCACATCTGGTACTTCCTTAAATAGACGATGTGTCAGCATAATTAAATCATCAAAATCAACCGCTTGATTATTCTCCAATTGTTTTTGATACTCTGGATAAACGTCTGCGACAACTTGTTCGAATGGTCCTTGAATATTCATTCGATAATCCGCTGGTGTCTTCAAATCATTTTTTGCATTTGAGATCTCGCTTAGTACTGCACGCGGATCAAATTTCTTAATATCAACATTCAAATCAGCTAAAATATGCTTAACAAGCGTCCGTTGTTCACTAGTTCCTGTAATCGTAAAGGCTCGATTGTATCCAATCTTATCGATATCACGCCGTAGAATTCTTACGCAGAGTGCATGAAATGTTGAAGCCCACACATCATTTGCGCCCTCTTCCAGTAAATTTCCAATCCGTTCACGCATCTCTGCTGCTGCTTTATTTGTAAACGTAATTGCCAGCACATTCCAAGGATTGACTTGTTTTTCCTCAATCAGATAAGCTACACGATGCGTCAAAACACGTGTCTTCCCACTCCCAGCTCCGGCAATAATCAATAGTGGGCCTTCAGTACATAAGACCGCCTCTTGCTGCTTATCATTCATTCCTTTTAGTAGTCTTTCTACTGTCAATTCTTTCAATCCTCTCTTGAATCTAATCATATTTTATTATACCAAAAAAAACATTACGCTTCTAAAAAAAGACAAATATATTCTGCCCAAAGACGTCTCTTCCTTAAACAGAAAATACCACAGTAAGAAAATAAAAAGATATTTTCCACTGCAGTATTTTTTTATTCATGACTAAAAATCAAAAAAGAACAATAAAAAAACGAAATCTTTGCAGAATACATCAAAAAATACATATTATATTCTCATAGTTCTACTGAATCTCTTCGTCAGTCATTCCCTTTGAGGTATCAATCTCCGTATTTTTATCGTTCCAAATATTCGTTGCTTCAATCTGATGAATTGCCATTGTTGTCGTTTCCGCAAGAACCAACAAATACCCTGGATTAACCATCCGCTTAGTCTGTGGGTAGCGATAAAATCGATAAAACCAATTGTCTTTTAAAATCCACTGCATCCGCAATGGTTCTAAATCTTCATTTTTTATTGCAACCATCACTGTTGGCTGGACAAATCTTACTTGCGGAATTGGCATTCGTACGAGAGTGCGCAAATGTATCTCAAACATTGAAATGTTAGTTGCCTTCTCAAAAACAAAGCCCGCTTTATGCGGTGCTGGGACTACCCTTTTTACATAGAGCGACCCACTCTTGGTCAGGAAAAATGCAATTTCTAGTATTCCAACATACTCAAGCTGCGTAGCTATCTCAGCTGCAATTCTGTGTACTTCCGACTGAACATCTGCATCAAGCTGACTTTTAGTAATCGACTGAAATAGATGGTGATCCTGATATAAATTTTCAACAATTGGGAAGAAATTGAGTTTTCCATCAAACTCCTTGCCAATTATTACCGAAAGTTCTTTCTCATACGGAATCCATGCTTCAAGAACATAAGTTCCCAGATCAATAATATCAGCACATTTTGCAATATCCGACTGTTTGTTAATAATTTGCTGCCTCTTTCTGCCAAATCCCTTTTGAATTGGCTTTAAGACACATGGATATCCAATGGAACCAATTGCTTGGTAGATATCATCCAAACTTACGATGGTTGCATACGGCGCAATATTAACATTCATTTGTTCTAAAAATGCACGTTCTAACAAACGATCTTGTGTAATCTCCAGTGCTTCACTGCCTTGCGGAACTTGGGTATACTGTCCAATTAATTCAACCGTGTCTGAAGGAACCTTGTCCGATTCATAAGTTACGAGATCGCAGCGTTCAGCAAAATCTTGCAACTTGCTCTTATTGTGTAATGAACCGACAACTCCCAAATCAGCTTCCTGCATTGTTGGTGCAGCTTCATCGCTGTTATAGGCAATAACTTTAAAGCCCATCTTTTTAGCTGCTTCTGCAAGCATAATACCATTGGGACTTTCACCTATGATTCCAATGGTATTTCCCGGAAACAAAGTCTTCTCTTCCATTCTATCACTACTTTCCATATGGATAATCACCCTAAACGTTTTTAAACGTCCCTATAACTCTTTCATTGATATCTTACCATAATTATAGTGCCCTGAATTTTAATAGTTTTATAAATATATGAATGCATCAAAAATTGGGTAATCTTTGAGCACTAATGTAAATTACGTAATTAACCTGGGATTGGTTATAAGTAATTT
>NZ_JBDNTS010000005.1:0-52365 GCF_047719775.1 Liquorilactobacillus sp. | reverse complement strand
CTTTGAGCACTAATGTAAATTACGTAATTAACCTGGGATTGGTTATAAGTAATTTGAATTAGGCACAAAAGATTATTTTTGTTAGCATGTTAAATATATGAATGCATCAAAAATTGGGTAATCTTTGAGCACTTTCCAAAATAAAAAGCAGGAGCTGAGTCAAAAGTTAAATTTTGACCCAGCTCTTTATTTATTATGAATAAACGTGTTTCACAAGTCACATTTTTATTTTAGTTATTCAACCAAACCATCTTTCCCCTTGAAAATAATATTTAATAGGACTGATGTTATGCTTGCTACAACAATTCCATTTCCTAAAAATAATTGCGCTGTTTTTGGTAAAAATTGAAAAATACCTGGGTACACAGAAACACCAAGACCCATTCCAACAGCCAAAGCAACAATTAAAATATTACGCTCATCAGAAAAATCAACTGCGAAGAGCATCCGCATACCTTGGACACTAATCATTGCAAACATCACTAGCATTGCCCCACCTAAAACAGGAGTTGGAATAATTGTTGCAACTGCTCCAATTTTCGGCAAAAGTCCCATCATCATTAAGATTACTGCTGACCAATAGATTGGACGTTTTGTTTTGATACCAGAAAGTTGCAGCAAGCCTACATTTTGTGAAAAGGTCGTGTAAGGAAAAGTGTTAAAGATTCCACCGAGAATTACAGCTAATCCCTCAGCTCGATAACCTCTTTTCAGATCATCCGACGTAATCTTCTTATCCAAAATACTTCCTAATGCAAAAAATACACCCGTTGACTCAACCATTGAGACCAAAGCAATAATTATCATAGTCAGCGATGATGACCATTCAAATTGTGGCGCACCAAAATAAAATGGTTGCGGGATATGAAACCATGCTGCTTCTGAGATTGGAGAAGTTGAAACAAGGCCCATAAATGATGCTGTGATTGTTCCTACAACTAATCCAATCAAAATAGCAATAGAACTAATGAACCCTTTTCCCCAAACCTGAATCACCAATATGACAACGATTGTAATTAATCCTAGTAAAAGATTTTGCAAACTGCCAAATGTTTTAGCTGCTGCATCACCACCACCAATATTTTGGACAGCAATTGGAATCAAGGTTAGTCCGATAACGGTAATCAATGATCCTGTTACGACTGGTGGAAAAAGCTTCTTAATTCTGGCAAATTGTCCCCCAATCAGAAATACAAAAATCCCGGCAACAATTATTGCACCATACATTGTTCCAATCGAAAACTGTTTGCCAATCATTTTAAGCGGTTCAACTGCTTGAATGGCGCATCCTAAGACTACGGGTAAGCCAATTCCAAAATAACGATTCCTTAATAATTGCAATAATGTTGCTAACCCACACATGAAGATATCGATTGAAACCAGATAAGTCATCTGTGTACTATTGAACTTCAGAGCCACACCAATCAACAAGGGAACTGCTACCGCACCCGAATACATTGCTAAGAGGTGCTGAATTCCTAAGATAGCTGCTTTCCCATGTGAAACTTCCTTGAGCTCATCATTATTCATTGTCTTTATCCTCCACAAAATGAACCTGATTGTCAGCAAAAGATGAGATTCGAGCAAGTGATTCAAGCCGAATATCTTGTTTCTTAATTAACTCTGCTCCATCTTGAAAAGACTTCTCAATTGCAATTCCAACACCAACTACTTCAGCTTGCGCTGCCTTGCAGATATCTATCAATCCTTGAACTGCTTGTCCATTAGCCAAAAAATCATCAATAATTAAAACACGATCATTCTTGTTCAAGAACTTTTGATCCACAGAAACAGTATTTTTCACTTTCTTAGTGTATGAATAAACCTCCGCAGTGTACAAGCCTGCATTCATAGTGCTGCTTTTTTGCTTGCGTGCAAATAAAACAGGAACATGCAAAATCAAACCAGTCATTATTGCGGGCGCAATCCCTGATGCTTCGATTGTCACTATCTTAGTGATTTCCTCACCCTGATATAATTTCACAAATTCTTGTCCTAATTTATACATCAAATCAGGATCAATTTGATGATTCAAGAATTGATTAACCTTTAATACATTGCCTGGTAGAACCAGTCCATCTTCACGAATGCGATTCTCTAATAACTTCACTTTTTGTCTCTCCTTTGCAAAATAAAAAGACTTCTTCTACGGTCAAAAACAGTAAAAGAAGCCCACTAAATAACAGCTTTTTTACTTATAGTCTAAGATTTTCGGTCCTAGGTAGAAACTCGTCAACCATATTATGACATTATATAAGCAATATCTTATTGAAGATTAACATATGAAAATCTATTTTTCAATACTATTCATTCGTGTTTGTTTCAGATAAGGTATCATATTTATTTAATTTGTATGTCTGAATCACATTAATTAGTTTTGCTGCATAATCAGGATCGGTTGCATAGCCTTTTGCTTGTAGCGCTTGAGCTGCCTCCTTATAATTGTTGGCAGTCAAAACGACCTGATAATGCTGACTATCCCACGCAGTTCCTTGCACAAATAGTTTCGTATGCGCCTCAATTGACTGTGTCCAACTTGTATAAACAGCAAAATTAGCAGTTACCGTAATCCATTGACCATTAACATATTCTTTTGTCGTCAAAGCCTTCGCATTTGACGCACTACTCTTTACCCCAAACAGATTATAGTATCGTGCAGCCAGTTGGCTCTGGCCCCAATCAGATTCAAGCGCAGCCTGGGCTAAAGTTATGCTGGTTAATATCTTGTATTGCTTTTGCTGCGCTTGTGCAATTGGTAGCAGTGCAGTAATAAATTTGCGCTTTGTTGCATCACTTATTTGACTAGTTTGTGCATTTTGATTATTTTGTTCACCAACTCTACCTACCCACCCAAGCAACTGCACTCCTAGAATTCCAAGAATCAACAAAGCCACGGCAACATTAAAAATTTGCACGTGCCCATTTGTGTAAAATATCCCCCATTTTTTTTTAGACTTTCCTTTTCTTCTTGCAGAGGGCTTTCTCTTATTAACCATTCGTGTTCTTGTACTTTTTTTCCTAGGCACAAAGACTCAACCTTTCATTTTCGAACAATCTCATTTGTGGAAGTTCCATCTTTTTATCAATGGAACACTAATTAGGGGAGCAACTATTCCAGCAAGAATTGCTTCAGGAATTCCATTTGTTCCTACGACAGTCAATAGATATGGCAAAAGAGCTTTAGCATCAATATGATACAAGATTTGGGACTTTCCTTGATAAAACAGATAAATTTGTCCCAGTACCAAGAGCGTATTGCAACAGGCTCCCAAGATTGCCGCCACCGGTAAAACCCTATAAGGTTTCTTATATCTTTTAAGCGCAATTCCAAATATCCCTCCAGCAACAATACCTATCATGATACGGGGTAATATAGCGATTAATGGATTCACAAAAACAATTGTAGCTAAGGGACTGGTTGGCCAAATAAATGCTCTTACAAAAGTTATTACACCCCAAATACCCCCAACGATTGCACCATCCACTGGGCCAAGTACAAAAGCCGCAACAATGACTGTAATGTGGATTAAAGTTAAGTCTAGTGGGCCAATTGGTAAATATCCTAAAAATGGAACTAGATTTTGGACAATGATAATTGCTGTAAAAAAAGACAAAAAAACGAGCCTTCTTGTTTTTTGATGATTACTCAAATTTTCCAACTCCACTCGCATTAATATAGAATCGATTATAACACAATCCATCTTTTTTTACTCACAAAAAAGGGGGACAATAATTTAAAATCATTAGCAAATCACTAGTTCAAAGACCCAAGAATAATAATTAAGAATTTGACTAGATGCAAGAAAAGGAGCTGAATCAAAATTTAACTTTTGACCCAACTCCATCCTTAATTATATTCTTAATTTTCGAAAGCTTCATTGATTCAAGCTAATTTTTGGGCTTGATATATTTTGAAGTGCCCCATAATGGTTAGACAAACTGAATAACTGCCATCAAAATTGGCACAATCACAATAAACAATACAGTACTAATTGTTACAACATTTGTTGCATATTTAACATCACCATGAGCCTCATTCGCTAAAATAGGAAGTACAGCAAGCATTGGTGTCGCAGATTGCACAATCAACGTCTGGCTCATTAACGTTGGCATACCCAATCCTAATGATCCACCCAGTTTAATTAATATAATTAAAACCACTGGGGACAACACAAATCGACCTAATAGAGCTAAAATAGTATCTCGATCGAGTTTCATGTTGCTTAGACCTGCATCCGCAAGTACAATCCCAATATAAATTAATGACAATGGTGTCACAAGTGAACCTACATATGTCAAAGTTTGTTCAGCAAATGATGGAACTGGAATGCCAATAAGCATCCAGACAACGGCAACAATAAAACCAACAAGTGGCATTGGTAAGAGTTTTTTCCAATTTAATTTTTGTGCCTTTTTCTTACTTTTATCAACAGTTGGGTCATCATTGGAGATTAAAAATACACCAAATGCCCAAGTAGAAACAGTGTTAATGATATAGTAAATTAAGAAGTAAGTTGTTGCTTTTGAACCAAAAAGTGCATTGTTCAATGGCATCCCAATAAAGATGGTATTAGCATTAACAACGGCATTCATAAAAATACCACGGCGTCCTGCTGGAATTTTCAAGACTTTAACTGTTACCCACGCAATTATATAACCTAATATTACCGCTATTGCAGGAAACAGTAGCCCTGTTGATAAACCGAACAATTTACTTCGTGTTAAATTATTCATTACAGCGACAAAGATTGATGCCGGTAAAGCAATTTTAGTAATCAAAGAAGAAATATTCTTGCCAAATGTATCTGAAAACCACCCAGATCTTCTTAGAATGTATCCTAAAGCCATTATCAAGACAATAACTGTTACACTAGAAACTGAAGTTAAAAATACTGTCATTTCTTATTACCCCCATAAATTATTATTAATAAACTACTTCAAAAAATTATTGCTATGAAACAGAGATAATCATGGAATAAGCTGATTATCTCCACAAAGTGAAAAGCTTTTATTTGAAAAATAAATTAAGATACTCATTATTTTCATCTCTAAAAGCATTGCTAAACTCACTTGATATGTTAAACTTGTCTTAATTTATAGTCAAAGTTGCATTATACTATCAATTGTTTTTATATGAAGAATATTATGCTAATTTTACAAGGAGGATTTATTATGAATATTAGGGAGTTTCATTACTTCCATGAATTGGTCAAATACAAAAACTTTTCTCAGGTTGCATCTTTCTTCAACGTGAGCCAACCTACAATCACAATGGCGATTAAACGTTTAGAAACAGAACTTGAAGTTAAATTATTTGTCCGTGATCGCTCTCATAAACAATTAGTCGTCACTCCAAGTGGCGAACAGCTCGATCGGCATGTTACGCAAATATTGAATGAACTAGAAGTCATGAAAAAAGAGCTTGCCAGAATTTCAAGCGAAAAAGTAATGTTTGGTTTACCGCCGATTATTGGAACTTATTATTTTCCACACGTAGCCCCAGAATTATTACGTGCTGGCTTAATTGATAAATTAGATATTTTCGAATCTGGATCAAATGAGATGCTTAACTATATTATTGACGGAACGCTTGATTTAGCCTTAATTGGTTCGATTACACCAATTGTGGACTCCAAACTCGATGCCAAAATTTTCGATCGTACACATTTTAAGATTGCAGTCAGTGAGAAACATCCTTTGGCACAACAAAAAAGTGTCAATTTCAAAGAATTGGCACAGGAAAAGTTCATTATATTAGATGACCGTTTCATTCACTCAATTGCTTTCAGCAAGATGTGTCATGCTAACCAATTTCGTCCGCAGATTATTCATCGCTCCAATGACGTTCATATCTTAAAAGCAATGATTAAAGAAAATATGGGGATAAGCTTCTTAACCGAGTTGGCCTTACCTCCAGAAGCTGGAATCAAAGTCCTAGATATTGCTGATGCTGATCAACCAGAGTTTCTTCTCTCACTTGTATATCGGCACTCGCATATGCTTACCCAACTCCAGCAACGCCTGATAGAGATACTCCCACAGAAAATTAATTTATAAGAAAAAATTTGTGTAATAAAGTAGTAAAATTCGAGCAGCAATACAGAGCTGCGAATTATAGTGGCTTCTAAAAGTTGAATTAAGCAAGACACTTTTAGAAGTTTTTTAGTGTAAAAAAAAGAACTAGATCAAAAGTTAAGTTTTGATCTAGTCCCTCTACCTATTACGAATAAACGTGCTTCATAAATCAAGATTCTCCGTCCAACTTCGAATTACTAACTCGAACCCTCCGACTTACGGTACACTCCCTAACTAATGGATTCTATTTAAAATTCGTCTAAGCTTTCATCAGAAACGACCTCAATAGTTTGGCGTAAAACTCGCTTAAAAATCGCTAGATCCTTTGGTGCAACCTCATCTTCCAAACGATTTTCTAGTCTTTGCCAGAATTCATTATCTGACTCAAGCATCTTGAGATATTTCTCCGTAACCATCAAATGAGTAACACGCCGATCTGTATCATCTAAGCGTTTCTCAATTAAACCAAGTCGCATTAATTTTTTAATATGATAGTTAGTATTAGGTGTTGATTGATCAAGCAATTTTGAAATCATACCAATTGTGGGTTCCTTTAATTGATAAATTGCTTCAAGGTAATAGACATCGATTGCTCCTAATTTTTCGAAATCAGGATCATTTTGACGATGTTCATGTAACCTTAATACTTGCATTAAATTAGTTAAAGACTTTTGTAAAGTTATCACTTTTTTTCCTCCATTTTTTTGCTAAATTATTTATATTCAACTTGAACTTACTTAATATACTAGAATTAATTCTTGCTGTCAAGCTACGATGCCTAAAATCACAACTTAATACAAATTCTTGTTTATCATTATATGCTTTTTAAGGTAAAAAACCAGTTATTTGCCTTAATCCTTGCTATTCATCACCACACATTAAGCTTTTTAAGTGCTTTCATCCTTTTGTTAACTTTCTATTGTGTAAAAAGTTAAACTTCACTTCTATATTATACTATCAAGAACTTTTAAAAAAAAGCTAACGTCAGCCCATCTATATCATTTAAATTACTAAAAAAAATAAATTTTTTCTTATAACTTATCATTTTTTTTAACTAGCAAAATTTTAATACGATAGAAGAAGGCAACAAATTATAGTAAGTTAAAAAATAAATTTAGATCTCATTTTATACTAATTCTTATACCCATAATCATAGTGTTAATTGTTAAAAATATGAATATCCATTCCTATTTCTTTAGAAAAGTTTTAACTTCTCAATCCGTTTTACCGCTTCTACTAGTCGTTCTGGTTCAACTAATAACCCAATTCGGACATATCCATCTCCCATTATTCCAAATCCTTTGCCTGGTGCAACTGCAACATTTGCCTTTTCTAGCAATAAATCGGCAAAGCTCTCACTTGTATAACCTTCAGGGACAGGCATCCAAGCATAGAAGGTCCCTCCAGGAATAAATGCATTCCATCCAATCTTCTTAGCTGCACCGACAAAAGCATTACGTCGTTCTTCGTACTTGCTGACAAGCTTCTTTACTTCAGTCTCTTCTTGCGAATCTAATAATGCCGTAACTGCTGCTTCTTGGATGGCTGGGAAAACACTCACAAACAAATGATCCTGAATCAAGTTAATTGCTTCTATCATAGATGGATTCCCAACAGCAAATGCAATTCTCCACCCTGCCATATTGAAGGTCTTCGAAAAAGTGTACATTTCAATACCAACATCTTTTGCTCCATCAGCCTCCAAAAAACTTGGATTATGATATCCATCAAAGCCTATTGCCCCATATGCAAAATCACTCACAATTCCTATATTATATTTACGTGCAAAAGCAACTGTCCTCTTATAAAATTCTTTGGTAGCAACTGCTCCTGTTGGATTGTTCGGGTAGTTCAAATAAATAAATTTTGCTTTTTTTGCAGTTTCTTCGTCAATGTCTTGATAATCTGGCAAAAAATTGTTCTCCCTTTTTAATGGGAAAGTTTCATAATTAACCTTACCCAAGCTTACTCCTGATAGATAATCTGGATAACCTGGATCTGGCAGCAGCAATAGTTCAGCTGGATTCATCAATGCCCATGGTAATTCAACCAGTCCAATTTTTGAACCGCCTAAGATTGCAACTTCAGACTCAGGCTCCAAATCAACTCCGTACTTTTCCTTATAGAATTTTGCAGCAGCAACTTTAAGTGCATGGAGACCCCTAAACTGCGAATATTTGTGGTTGATTGGCTGAGTCGCTTGTTCTTGCAACTCTTTAACAATATAGTCAAATGTCGGCTGATCAGGATTCCCTTGTCCAAGATTGATTACATCATTTCCAGCAGCAACCTTCTGATTAACCTTGGCTACAAGTGTTGCAAAAAATTGTGTTGGTAAATTCTTTAAAAGTTCTGATTCTTCAAAAAACATTATGCATTTCTCCTTCTTTAGATGCTTGTTCTTCATTAATATAGTTCTGGCCGGCGATCTTTGAAGACCGGTATATTTCCCCGCACTTGTATTAAATCATCTAGATCAAATTCACAGGTAAAAATTCCTTCTACATCTGTAGTACCTTCTATTAAGATCTTACCTAATGGATCAATCACTAAGGAATGACCGTTAAAACTATCCTTAGGTGCTTCACCAACACGATTAACTGCAACTACAAATGCTTGATTTTCAACTGCACGTGCACATAATAGCATTTTCCATTGCGCAATGCGCTTAGTTGGCCATTGTGCACTCACAAAAAGTATCTGTTGCCCATTTGACATCAACTTACGTTCCCATTCTGGAAAACGAATGTCATAACAAATTACCCCCGCTGCCTTGATATCATCCAGCACGAATTGATTTTGAGTTGAACCAGCACTGATAAAATCATCTTCATTCATCAGACCAAATAAATGAACCTTCTGATATTGGCTAACTAAATTACCTTTACGATCAAATACATAACTTGTATTGTAGAATTTTCCATCCTCTTTAGTTGCCACTGAACCGCCGACAATGTTAACTGCAAACCGTTTGGCGAGTTTTGCGAGAAAAGCCCTAGTTCTTTTGCCATCTTGATCTGCAATCTCTCCCAGCTCGTCCAAGGCATATCCTGTATTCCACATTTCAGGTAATACTAAGACATCTGGCTTACTAAGAACTGCTTTTCTAATATACTTCTCAACATTAATGTAATTAGCTTCTGGATTACCAAAAGTTATGTCCAATTGCAAAAGACTTGCTTTGAATTTTTTCATATCTACCTGCTTTCTAATAACTTGTATTATCTTTTCTTTACCAAAAAAAGACTCATCCCTTGTATGTAAGGACGAGTCTCGTGTTACCACCTTGATTTGTGCTATCTTCATAGATAACACCTCCACAGCTAAAAACATGTAATTTAGCATGTGTCAATAACGTGCACAAATCCGTTGCTAGCTCACAAGTTGCTAAGCACCATTCCAAGCTCATTTTCTATGCATTCATTTACTCTCTCACACCAACTGAGAGCTCTCTCAAAAATTTACACATATACTCTACTTTTCATTATGTTATTCATTTTAATGTTCACAAGGCTATTTTATCTGAAAAGACAGTTATGTCAAGATTAAAATCTTTTTTTACTTGACATTCACTAATTTAAAATTTAAATTGATAACAGTGTTTTACTGAAATTTTAGTAACGGGGAGGAACTTAAAATGCGCAAAATTGGAATAATTGGTTTAGGACATGTTGGTGCCACGATTGCCTATACTTTAGTTACAAAGGGAATTGCCGATGAATTAGTTATTATTGATACTAATGATGACAAGACGACTGCAGAAGAATATGACTTGCGTGATACACTTGCACGACTAGACACGTTCACCAAGATTATCCCACAGGATTATGACTCACTATCTGATGCTGATGTCGTCATCACTGCCTTTGGAAACATCGATTCCATCAAAATGGATGGTGATCGCTTTGGAGAGCTTAATTTCAATACAGAAGCGGTTGAAGAAGTTGCAGCAAATCTTAAAACATCTGGATTCCATGGTGTTGTTATCAATATCAGTAATCCTTGTGATGTAATTACCACGTTATTGCAACAACAGACTGGTCTCAGCAAAGCACAAGTCTTCGGAACCGGAACATTCTTGGATACAGCTAGAATGCAACGCGCCGTTGGTCAAGCTCTACACGAAGATCCTAAAAATGTCAGCGGATATGTTTTGGGTGAACACGGTGAATCCCAATACACTGCATGGACAACTATTGAAGTTAAAGGTCATCCAATCATTAAAATCGCAGAGGAAAAAGGTCTCGATTTAACCTCACTTGATCAACAGGCGCGCCGTGGCGGTTGGTTAGTCTTCTCTGGCAAACACTATACTTGCTATGCAATCGCGACCTGTGCAATCAAGTTGACACAGGCAGTTCTTTCAGATGCACATTTAGCCTGTCCAACTTCTGTCTATCTTGAAGAATATGGTCATTACATTGGTTACCCTGCAGTCGTTGGTCGCAAAGGAATAATTGAAGTCAACTCAATTTCATTGTCAATTGAAGAAAAAGTTCAGTTAGACAACTCCGCTAAGATTATTAAGGAAAAACTAAATAAATAAAAAGTGCTATGTAACATATAGAAGTTACATTTCTAAACCCCAAGTTTTAAGAATTGCAAATTATTTAAAAGGATGATGCCAGAAAATCTATAACGGTATCATCTTTTTACTTATAAAAAAATTTTTACTTTTAATCGTGTGCTATTCTCTTCATCTCAATTCTTCCCCAAACAATATTGATTAAGAAACCGCTAATTGCTGCACCCACCGCTAAAAACTTGATATTATTGGAACCTACAACTGCTAACATTACGGGTATTCTTTGTAACATCCCAACAGCAGCCATCAATACAATAAAAGGAGTAATACTATACAGTTCTCTTTTTCTTCCAATAATAATCCAGCCGAGAAAAATTGCTGTGACGGTTAACATTAGAATTACATCACCTGGATACACCAACTTAGCTACCCAAATTGGTGGTGTAAATACACTAATTGTCACAAACGCACCTGTGATACAAGTAAAGAAAATAGTTCCAATGATAAATTGAACGATTTTTGATTTTCTAAATGGATTATTTTCACTCAAATAAATTGATTTATGAACTGCCTCAAAAACAATTACTACCATTCCCAGCGAAAGTAATGCAATCAATATATATTCGAGAATATTTATTTTTAGTGCACCTCTCTTTGCAAAGTCACTAATAAATGATATTGCCCAATATATCCCAATTGGTAATAATATTAACTCCATGATTTCGCGATAGCCTGCATGCCTAAAATTTTTAATCATACTGTCGGCAAGCTTACGACTATCCTTGCCAAAATATTCTTGTGCTGTCTGCCCATTTTCTTGTGCTTCAATCAAATCAACACAAACATTATAAGATTGTTCTGTCACATCTAATTCATCATAAAAAAGACTGGATGTAATCAAGTAACCTCTGAGATCATCAAAAAAGGTAGCATTTTCACCCTCTAACTTTTTCTGTAACTCGTTCATCTTATTTCTGATACCTTCAACCTGCTTGTCTCTACTACTCATCCGATTTCCCCCTACTTGAAGATCTGATTAACACTTCCATTAATTTCACGCCAGTCATACATAAAAATTGCTAGTTTTTCTTGCCCCGTTAGAGTTATATTGAAATACTTGCGGCTTGGTCCTTCAGGTGAAGGTTTCATCACACCAGTAATCAGTTCTTTTTTTTCTAATTTCTGCAAAATAGGATAAATAGTTCCACCAATTACATCCTTGAACCCGGCTGTTCGTAATTCTTGAACCAACTGATACCCATAGGTTTCGTGTTTTGAAATTACTTGCAAAACGCAACCTTCAAGTACACCTTTCAGCATTTGTGTTTTGCTCAAATTGATAACTCCTTTCCAACTAGTATGTAATGCTAACTACCATAAAAAGATAACATAGGGGAAGTAGTTTGTAAAGCATAGTAGTGAAAATATACCTTTATCCTTATTCGAATTCAAATAGGAAGTTTTTATCCACAAGTGCTACGATTTCTTCGGGTGTTTCTTTTTGTCCAGAATTAATCCATTCTTGAATTACACCGAACAGAGCATTGCTAAAAAAACTGAGAAAATAGCGCTCTTCAGTTGTGTTTTCGAACTTGAGATTTGTAAGTGGTAAAATATTCTCACGTGCATTCTCACGCATCAAATAACGAATATTATCTTGAATTTCACTTGACCCATGACTCGAAATCAATAATGCTAGTACCCTTCCTTCTCCCAAAAGCAAGTTTAACATTGTCAGCATCAATTCCCTACGTTTAACGATGACAGATTCTTTGATAAGCCGGTTTCCCTTCTCAATTAATTCAAGTTGACATTGCTTTGCTAAATCATATTTATCAGTATAATGAAGGTAAAATGCACTGCGACTTATTTGTGCTGCTTCACAAATATCTTTAATTGAAATCTTCTCAAAATCTTTATTTTGCAACAATACCTCAATTGCCCTTAAGATTGCAATTTTCGTCTTTTGGTACCTCAAATCCATCATGCAGGTTCCACCTTTCACAACCTAAAAATCAATTTTCTTAATCTGTCCATTATCTCGTCTTTTTACTTGTAGAATTTATAAAAACTCTTATACTTCAAATATATATATAATAAACACAATGTACATTAAAAGTAAAAAGGAGGATTTATCCATGACCGATTTTAATTATACAATCGCATCAATCAACCATGCTTCTAAATCTTTTGGTCAAAAAAAAGTGCTCAGCGATATTACATTAAACATCAAACAAGGCCAAATAATTGGCTTAATCGGCCCAAGTGGTTCTGGTAAAACAACAACTATCAAGTGTCTGCTAGGTATGGAGAAACTTGATACTGGATCTGCTGCCATTCTTGGAGAAAAGATGCCCAATCGTCAAATTCTTGAGAAGATTGGATACATGGGCCAAACAGATGCTTTATATGAAACACTAACCGCGCTAGAGAACCTAACTTTCTTTGGTAACCTTATGGGAATTACGGGTGCAGAACTAACCGCTGCTATTAATAAAAATATATCCCTAGTCAACCTAACAGATTCACTGCACCAAATTGTCGCTGCTTTTTCTGGTGGAATGAAACGCCGTCTTTCCCTGGCTATTGCATTATTAGCCAATCCTGATTTGATTATCTTGGATGAACCAACAGTTGGAATTGACCCTAGTTTGCGACTTGACATTTGGACACAGTTACGTGCTCTGGCAACTATTCAAAAAGCAATTATTGTGACAACACATGTTATGGACGAAGCAGAAAAATGCGATTTAGTCGGACTAATTATCAATGGTAAGATTTTCGCATTAGGTACTCCAAACGAGTTGAAAAAGAAGTTCAATGCAACCAGTATTGAAGAAGTCTTTTTGAAAGCAGAGGTGAGTTCAAAATGATTCAGTTCAAAGCCGTTCTAGTTAGAGTAATCAAAGAAATCATCCGTGATAAAAGAACTCTCGCATTGATGCTATTAGCTCCCATCTTAATTCTGACATTAATGAACTTAGTCTTTAATTCAAATACTGATACAAAACTTAAACTTGGTGTTACCACTAGTGTTCCTCACAAAATCATTCAATCACTCCCAAATTCCAAGGTGAGCATCCATCATTATCAAAACTCACACAACCATACGCAGAAGATTCAAGCTGCCAATCTGGATGCTTTTGTTACACGTAACAAAAATAAACTTGAGATTACATATGAGAATGAGGATCCTACGAAAAGTGCGCAAGTTAAAAGCCTGTTTGCAAATGCACTATTAGCATCAAATATTAAAGAATTGTCTGCAACTCTGAAAGAAATGCCGCTCCAACCTTCTACAAAACGAACTTCTTCGAATTTCAAAATAAAAAACTCATATCTTTATGGTAATTCGAATAGTACCTTTTTTGATAAAATCTTTCCTGTCTTAATTGGTTTCTTTGTTTTTTTCTTTGTTTTTCTAATTTCCGGAATTGCACTTATCAGAGAACGTACGTCTGGAACTTTAGATCGTCTTTTAGCAACACCAATCCGTCGAAGTCAGCTAGTTTTTGGCTACCTTGCCGGCTATGGGTTGTTTGCAATCTTGCAAACTCTTTTAATCGTCCTATTTGCTATTTATATTCTCCAAGTTGAAATAGTTGGCAATCTTTTCTTAGTGTTACTGACGAATATTCTAGTTGCTCTAGTAGCACTTGTAATCGGTCTATTTGTATCAACCTTCGCCAACTCTGAATTCCAGATGATGCAATTTATTCCAATTATTGTTGTACCACAAGTTTTTTTCTCAGGGATCATTCCATTAGATACAATGGCTCACTGGGTCAAATTCATTAGTTATCTATTGCCACTAAGCTATGCAGGAGATGCACTGACAAATGTAATGATCAAAGGGCAGGGCTTGAATGCTATAGCGAAAGACTGGTTAATTCTTCTAGTTTTTCTAGTTATTTTTACATTCTTAAACATCGTTGGCCTCAAACGATATCGAAAGGTGTAAAGCACAATTTGGTAGCAAGCCTCCAAAATTAGACCCATACATTGGTAATAGTTTAGCATGCGTTTCTGTTCAATAAAACTCAACATTATATTCATATTTCCGAAACACCTAAAAGATTGTGAAATGTTATACTTGATTTATAAAAAATAAGGAGGTATTTTTATAATGAGAAATTTAACAGATAAAGTAACCTTTCGGCATGGTGCGACAATCTCCACCAGAACTGCTCAATCACCTATGCTAACAAATAGCGGTTTAGATGAAAAAATAACGCAGGACACGGTTGACTATTATAATATGCGTTCACAATCAGCAGGTATGGTTATCGTTGAATATACAAGTGTCAGTCCAAATGGTGGACCTTCACGCTCTTGGGCCCCAAATCGTGAACAATTAGCAATTTATAATGACAACTTTGTCCCAGGATTTAAAAAAATTGCTGAAGGTTTAAAAAAAGATGGAAATAAGGCAATTCTTCAGTTAGTTCACTCAGGTCGTGAAGCACAGTACCGAATTACTCTTGGCGGTCGTGTGGAGGTACCTTCAAAAATTGATTTTCCTTGGATTGATTACCCATTACATGAATTGACTGAAGAGGAAGTATGGGATATTGTACATGATTTTGGTACCGCAACCAAACGTGCCATTGATAGTGGTTTCGATGGTGTCGAGATTCATGGAGCAAATCATTATTTACTTCAAGAGTTCTTTTCCAGTTTTTCAAATGTTCGGAATGATTTTTGGGGTGGCAGTCTTGAAAAACGTATGAATTTTGCTATTGAGGTTGCTCGAGAAGTCTTTAGAGTAGTTGAAGAATATGCCCCAAAAGGCTTTATTGTGGGTTATCGTATTAGTCCAGAAGAAGTCCATGGTGACAATGTTGGTTATACTTGGCATGAATCTCAACAACTGGTTAATAAGTTGTCCACGGATTTTGAATTCGATTATGTGCATCTTTCCACAAATGATTATACGGCTACTCCTAATGATTCTGATAAAAACTATGCACAATTACTTGGAAAAGGTATCCAAAAACCCGCGCTTATTTTAATTGCTGGTGGTATTCATACCGTTGAAAAAATGGAAGATGCTTTGAACGATGTAGATATTGTAAGCTTAGGTCGACCAACTTTAATTGATCCACAAATTGCTTATAAACTTAAAACTGGACAGGCGGACAAAATTTTCTTAGAGTTTAACGAAGAATCTGTTAAAAAATCTCACTTAACTCCCGGCTTGATTGAATTACTTGCAAACACAGACTATTTTGCTATGCCAGGGATAGAATATCTCAAGACACTTACTAATACTAAACTGGACGATGTTGTGACTCACGATGGGACAAATTAAATCGCAGGGAACTGGGTCAAAATGAAGTGACCATAATAGTTAGATAAAATGAGGTCTACCTCTAAAGTTAAAGTGAAAATCACTCAACTTTAGGGGTTTTATTATGACCAAATATATAAGTAAATTCAAAGTTAAATTTTGATCTAGCTCCTCTATTTATTACGAATAAAAGTGTTCCATAATTCAAAATTCTCCGTCCAACTTTGAATTAATCACAGCAAAGTACATGTTATGTTCGTAATTTATAGTTGGTACTCAAACTTTTTCGATTTATATTACACTCTCTTTTAATTTCTGCCGTAATATCTTGTAACAGTTCCCGTGTTTTCTTAGATATCATATGATTGGGGTTGGTCAACCAGCCAAGTTTAAAGTTATCGTCAATGATATGACCAACATCAATTGTTTTTAAGTTTGAAAAATTTGGATTGCTTGATAAATCACCCTGTAATATTCGACCAAAACAGACTGTGTTTAATTTAATTATTGCTTTGTTCATCGCCCATGCATCATCTACTCTTAAAATTAAGGATAAAGGGCCACATTGAAATTGTAACTTTTCAAAAATTTCATCATGAAATTTATCATTGAAAATACTAAATTGCTGTTTTTTTAAATCTTCTAAGGTGATTGGTCTACCCAAAGTATTCAAAAAATTATCTGGAGCACATAATAAAACTAACTTGCTATCACAGACTGGCGTAAAAACCAGACCTTTTACGGCTGCATCCTGGATGTTATTAATAGCAATAAATCCCGCATCAATCTCTTGATTATGAACACGACGGACAATAGATTCAAATTCATGACAACTAATATCAAATTGCACATTTTTGAATTTACTTGCATAGTTATCAATAAAGGTATTTATAAAAGGTTTTAACATCGTATTCATATAATGAATTGAAATCCTTTGATGTTTTTTTGGATTAGCAACAATAGCGGCTGTATTTTCAAGATTATTTTTAAAACTAAGAATATCTGAAATAGAGGAAAGTAACTGTCCTCCTTCAATTGTTAACTGAGTTCCAGCTGGTGATTTATCAAATAGCCGCACACCCAATTCTCTTTCAAATTGATTAATTGCAATGCTTAACCCTGACTTGCTAATGTGAAGTACCTCAGCAGCTTTTTGCATGGAATTATGTTGCGCCAGAACTTCAACATAAAGTAGTTGTTCAAAATTCATCCGAGCCCTCCTTGGATAATCCATTACTTTTTAATGTCACACTAAACAAAGTACTTTCATTGTTATTGTACTTAATTTTGCGAAAACATGTCCAGAAAAATTTATCGCTGTATCTCATTCTTTTGCGCGCTCCATTTTTAGCTCTCTCTTTATAAAAAAAACACCTCTCCAAAAAGGGGAAGTGTCTTCATCATTGATATACCAACGATTAACGTTTTGAAAATTGTGAAGCCTTACGAGCTTTCTTAAGACCTGGTTTCTTACGTTCTTTCATACGTGCATCACGAGTCAAAAGACCTGCACGTTTCAAGACGCCACGAAAATCAGGATCTACTTCGAGCAATGCACGGGCAATACCATGACGTGTTGCGCCAGCTTGACCAGAGAAGCCGCCACCATCAACGTTGACAAGAACATCATATGCATCCTTTGTTTCTGTAACGTCAAATGGTTGAACCATAACTTCGCGTAAGTTTGCAAATGGAACATATTCTTCTGCAGGCTTGCCGTTCATAACAATTTTACCTGTACCTGGTACTAAACGTACACGAGCAACAGAATTCTTGCGACGGCCAGTGCCTTTATATTGTACTTGAGCCAATTAAGTTTCCTCCTAGATTAAGTTTGTGATATCCAATACTTCTGGTTGTTGAGCTTCATGCTTGTGGTCTGCACCACGATATACATGTAACTTCTTAGCTTGCGCTGTACCAAGTGTACCCTTTGGAAGCATTCCTTTGATGGATAAAGCAATTAACTTCTCAGGATCTTTTTCACGGTAATCACCAGCTGTACGGCTCTTCAAACCACCTGGATGATCTGTATGATGATAGTAAATTTTTCTTGTTGCTTTACGACCTGTTAAAGCAATCTTTTCTGCATTGATAACAATCACAAAGTCACCTGTATCAACATTTGGTGTAAATACTGGTTTATTTTTACCACGTAAGATAGAAGCAACAGTTGATGAAAGACGTCCCAAAGGAACATCGGTTGCATCTACTACGTACCATTTACGTTCGATTTCGCCTGGTTTTGCTATATATGTTGTACGCACGTTTATTTCCTCCATTTGTATATGCTTGTTTGACACAAAATAAGTTTCCGGGGCCTACCGTGGGGCAAACAATACCAAATATTATGATACTTTTTTTTATCCTTAAAGTCAATTAAAATCGATTACTTATTTATCGTTTTCTACATTATAATATACTTTTTTTAAATACAGACCGCTTGCTGGAGCAGTTGCACGACATTCATTGCGATTTTTAACTTCATATAAGCGCAAAAAATCATGTACTGGTCGCTTACCATTACCAATCTCAAGAAGTGCAGCAACCATGATTCGCACCTGGTTATATAAAAAGCCACTTCCAAAGAATTCAAAAATTATTTCATTATTTTTAAAGTCTTCCTTAACAGTTGCATCATAGATAGTTCGAACATGGCTTTTGGCTTGACTGCCTGACGCTACAAAACTTGAATAATCATGTGTTCCAATTACATCTGGAATTGCCTTCTTGATTAATTCGATATCTATCGGATACTTGTAATGTCCGGTATAAAATCGTTTGAAAGGATCGACAAAACGTCCACGACTTACACGATACAGATAACGTTTGCCATGTGCCGTAAATCGCGCATGGAACTCCTTTGAGACAATCTTTGCATCCACTACTTGCATATCCAGTGGCAGCATACTATTTAATCCATTCACAATTCCTTGTTCTGGAATATCATTTTCAAGATCAAAATGAACAATCTGACCATATGCGTGCACGCCAGCATCTGTTCTCCCTGAACCAAAAACATGCACAAACTCTTTTGCAGTACTCATCTTATTAACGGCGCTTTCTAAAACATCTTGCACAGTCCGTTGCTGAGGCTGGCTCTGGAATCCCGCAAAGTTTGTTCCATCATACGCCAGCGTTATCATATACCTCTTTGACATCTAATTCCTCACATCCACTCATAATTACCAATGGCGCACGAATAATAAGATAAGCATCACTATCACAAAGACAGCACATCCTATTGTATCACTCGTATGCCAATAATGTACACGATACTTAGTTCTTCCTTCACCACCACGATACCCCCGTGCCTCCATCGCAGTCGCCAAATCCTCGGCGCGATTGAATGAACTAACAAATAACGGAACAAGCAATGGAACAACCGACTTTATCTGCTGTATAATATTTCCCTCACCAAAATTCACCCCACGTGAACGTTGTGCATTCATAATTTTCGCAGTTTCATCCATCAGCGTGGGTACAAATCGCAGTGCAATTGACAGCATCAGGGAAATCTCATAGACAGGAACCTTGATTTTCTTTAGCGGCATCATCAATTTTTCAAGCGCATCCGCAATTTCAAGTGGTGCTGTCGTCAGCGTTAATAATGTTGACATAAAAATGATGAGTACAAATCTGCAAAAAACATACGCCCCATTAATCAAGCCAAAATAAGATAGGTTAAATGGTCCCCATCTCCAAAAGATGGTCCCTCCGCTACTAAAAAAAATTTGTAGCAAAACTGTGAATAATATTAACCAGATTAGTGGACGAACACCTTTGATAAAAAAAGCAAAGTTAACTTTTGCAGCCATAATACTGCCTATCGTTAACGCCAACAATAGAACATATGACTGCCAATTATTGGCTAAAAAGATAATAATAATAAAGAAAAAACTTAATATCAATTTTGCTCTGGGATCCATCTGATGCACAATTGAATCACCAGGAACATACCTTCCTAATAAAACTTTACCCATGATGAACATCACCTCCACCTTCATGCAACAAAGATGCAATTTGTCGAGCTAAGGAAACCTCTGTCAATGGTAAAGTTGAAAACTTGTATCCTGTCTTCTTTTCAAACGCCAACGCAAACTTACCAGCCTTAGGCAATGCAAGATGATGTTCAACAAGCCAATCTGGTTGCGAAAAAATTTCACTAGGTGTTCCATTAGCAATCAGCTTTCCCTCTTCCAGTACAATTACATTATCGGCATAATTGGCGACATCATCCATTTGGTGGGTGACCAAAACAACTGTCAAGTTCTGTTCTTCTTTTAACCTTTTGAACATTCTCATCATCTCAAGACGTCCCTTGGGGTCTAACCCAGCCGTTGGTTCATCTAGCACTAAGACCTCAGGTTCCATTGCAAGAATACCAGCAATTGCAACACGTCTCATTTGACCGCCAGATAATTCAAAAGGAGATTTAGTTAATAGTTCTTCACCTAATCCAACTTGCCGTGCCATTTTGCGCGCAATTATCTCTGCCTCCGCTTCAGTTTTTCCGAAATTCTTTGGTGCAAAGGCAATATCTTTAATTACTGTTTCTTCAAATAATTGTGTCTCAGGAAATTGAAACACAATCCCTACGTGTTTACGAAGCTCACCTAACTCCTTATTCTTAGTCTCAGCCGTAATTATTTGCTCACCAATTAGAATTTCGCCACTTGTTGGGCGCAAAAGTCCATTCAGATGTTGCAAAAAAGTAGATTTTCCGCTCCCAGTATGCCCAATTAGTGCAGTGTAACTTCCAGTAGGGATCTCAACCGATATATTATCAAGTGCCTGTTGTTCAAAAGGAGTGTCTGGTTGATACGTATAATTTACTGTTTTGAAAATAATTGCCATAGCCAATCAACCATTCCTTCTTTTGTAAGATATTCATCAGGGACTTTGATTCCTTGTTTAATAAGTTCCTCTTTTAATTTTTCCGAAAAAGGAGGCTCAAGTCCAATTTTAATCAAACCTGCTCTATGTGAAAAAATCTCTGCAGGAATATCATCTTGAACAACTTTACCATCATCTAGTACCACCACTCGCTGTGCTTTAGATGCCTCATCAATATCATGTGTAATTGAAATAACAGTCAAATGCTCCACGCGATTCAGCTCATGAATAATCTCCAAAACTGCCAGACGCCCTTCAGGATCAAGCATACTTGTAGCCTCATCAAGAATGACAATCTCGGGTTTTAATGCAATTACTCCAGCCAATGCCACTCGCTGTTTCTGTCCACCTGACAATCTAACTGGCTCATGGTCTGCAAATTTCCACATGCCAACACGTTCAAGTGCCTGTTTGACCCTGATTAACATTTCTTCACGTGGAATTGCAGCATTCTCTAATCCAAAAGCAACATCATCTTCAACGTTAGCTCCAACAAATTGATTGTCAGGGTTTTGAAAAACCATGCCGATTTTACTGCGTACATCCCAAACTGTCTCAGGCGTTAATTTTATTCCACTCACTGTAATTTCGCCACTTTCGGGAGCCAGCAAACCATCTATCAGACGTACTAATGTACTCTTTCCACTTCCATTATGTCCAATAATCGCAAGCCATTCACCCTTTTTGACTTTCAAGTTAAAATTGTTGAAATTATACACTTCTTGTTGCGGATACTTAAAAATAAGATTTTTGATTTCAATCATATCCACTATTCTGTACTCTCCTCAGCTAGAATTTTATAACATTTATCATACCATATCCAGTTTATTAAAAAAGAGTTGTATTGCAAGAATTAAAGAACAGTTCTAATACAGTAAAAGTGTACTATCGGTCGATAGTATGACCACACCCAAGAAAATTCAACTTTTGGCATCACTAGATTAAGTTTGAGCACTAGTCACCAATTTATCTTTTAACCAACAACTTACGGCTTAATTACAGTATTGAATTAAAATTCAATTTTGCTTCATAAAGCTCAATTCTACGATTATAAAAAAGGTTCCAAAGCAAAAAAATGCTTTAGAACCAAAAAATCACTTTTTATAACGAAGGTTTCCCAATTAAGGTACTTAGGACTAGACTAGGGACTACCCCATCATCGTAACGCCCAGTTATCGTTATAAAAGTGACAAAATGATAGTTATTTCAAACTAGTCAACTAATTCAAGAACAACCATTTTTGCTGCATCTCCGCGACGTTCTTCCATCTTGAGGATGCGTGTGTAACCACCATTGCGTTCTTCAAAACGTGGTGCTAAATCTGAGAAAAGCTTTTGTAATGCTGATTGAACAACAACATTATCACCGTCTTCTTTGACGTCAGCTACAACATTCATCAAAAATGCAGCAGCGCGACGACGAGAAGCTAAGTCGCCTTTCTTACCTAATGAAATCATCTTTTCAGCTGATTTACGCACTTCTTTAGCACGTGCATCAGTTGTCACGATTTTTTCGTTAACGAGCAGGTCAGTCGTCAAGTTACGCAACATAGCTTTACGATGTGAACTTGTTCGTCCTAATTTACGGTAACCCATGAAGTATTCCCTCCCTTAATAAAGATTAGTCATCATGACGTAATGATAAACCCAAGTCAACAAGTTTATTCTTAACTTCTTCCAATGACTTACGTCCAAGATTGCGGACCTTCATCATATCAGCTTCGGACTTGTTAGTTAACTCTTGAACTGTGTTGATTCCAGCACGTTTCAAGCAATTATAAGAACGAACCGATAAATAAAGCTCTTCAATCGTCATCTCAAGCATTTTTTCTTTATGTGTTTCTTCTTTTTCTACCATGATTTCAGCATTCTTTGCCTCATCAGTAAGATCAACAAATAAAGTTAAATGTTCTGTTAAAATTTTCGCAGATAAGCTGATAGCTTCACTTGGAGTAACTGCACCATTAGTCCAAACATCAAGTGTCAACTTATCAAAATCATCTCTTTGACCAACACGTGCTTTCTCTACTTGATAGTTTACACGTTCAATCGGGGTATAAATTGAGTCGATTGGCAATACACCAATCGGCATATCATCAGCTCTGGCTTTGTTATCATCAGCAGAAACATAGCCACGGCCAGTGTTAGCAGTCATTCGAACATGGAATGATGCGCCTTCAGCAACTGTACAAATATACAGATTGGGGTTAAGAACCTCAACATCACTACTTCCTTGAATGTCACCCGCAGTTACTTCAGCAGGACCAGCAACATTGATTTCCAAAGTTTGATTTTCTTCCGAAATAATACGCAAAGCAACTTTTTTAAGATTCAAAATGATTTGTGTTACATCTTCAAGAACACCCTTGATGGTCGAAAATTCATGCAGTACACCATCAATCTGAATATCAGTAATTGCAGCACCAGGAAGTGATGAAAGCAAAATACGACGAAGTGAATTACCTAGAGTAGTACCATAGCCACGTTCAAGTGGTTCAATAACAAATTTACCATAATCAAGATTTTCTTCTATTTTATGAATTTTTGGTTTTTCAAATTCAATCATTCTTATCTTTACCCCTTTCAAAACACGGCGTGTAATCTGGCGAAAACATTATGAAGATTTACCTCAAAATGAATACGAAACCATATTAAACACGACGGCGTTTTGGAGGACGACATCCATTATGAGGAACTGGTGTCACATCGCGAATCGATGTAACCTCAAGACCAGTTGTCTGTAAAGCACGAATAGCGGCTTCACGACCAGAGCCAGGGCCTTTAACTGCAACTTCAACACTCTTCATACCATGTTCCATTGAACCTTTAGCTGCAGCTTCTGCAGCCATTTGAGCGGCAAATGGAGTTGATTTACGACTACCCCTGAAACCAAGAGCGCCTGCAGAAGACCAAGCAATAGCATTGCCATGAACATCTGTAATCATAACAAGTGTGTTATTAAATGTTGAATGAATATGCGCTACGCCGACTTCAATATTTTTCTTTACTCGACGCTTACGTGAACCTTTCTTAACTGCCATGAAATAGCTAACCTCCTTTAATTAATTATTTCTTTCTACCAGCAATTGATGCAGCTGGGCCTTTACGTGTACGTGCGTTATTCTTCGTGTTTTGTCCACGAACTGGTAAATGACGACGATGACGTAGACCTCGGTACGATCCGATTTCTGATAAACGCTTGATATCTAAGCTGACCTCACGACGAAGATCACCTTCGACCTTGTACTTATCAGCAACAGCACGAATCTTGTCCTCTTGATCAGAAGTCAAATCGCGTACGCGAACATCCTCAGATACTTCTGCCTCTGCTAAGATTTTTTGTGCTGTAGTATTACCGATTCCATAAATGTAAGTTAATCCGATTACGATACGCTTGTCACGTGGTAAATCGACACCTGCAATACGAGCCATAACAATTACACCTCCTAATTTTTAATTATCCTTGACGTTGTTTGTGTTTTGGATTTGAGCAAATTACCATAACACGACCCTTGCGCTTAATTACTTTACAGTGTTCACACATTGGTTTTACTGATGGTCTTACCTTCATGAATTATACCTCCCAAATGTATTTGAAGTACAATCTATTTAAAGCGATAGGTAATGCGGCCCTTAGTCAAATCGTAAGGGGACATTTCGACAGTTACCTTATCACCAGGTAAAATGCGAATATAATGCATTCTGATTTTGCCTGATACATGAGCTAGTATCTCGTGTCCGTTTTCGAGTTCAACTTTGAACATCGCATTGGGTAACGTTTCTTTGATTGTACCCTCAATTTCAATCACATCATCTTTCGCCACGCAAAAGTACCTCCTTAAATGGTTTTAAAACTTTACACGCAAAACGGCAACTCCTTAAAACCAAGGAGTAACTCTTCTTACGCAAGCTAATCCATCCAAATGGACAGACTAATCCTATTGAAAAGATAAACCTGAAATAGTATATCATTTCAAAGAACTATATGCAAGCAATTTCAACAATCATTACTTCAGCTTTTCTAAAATTTCTTTGACACCACTGAAGACTTTATCAATATCTTGGTTACCATCAACTTCATGTAATAAGCCCTTTTCTTCATAAAATGCTAATAATGGAGTATTCATCTTAATATTAACACTCAAACGATTCTTAACAGTTTCGGGTTTATCATCTTCGCGCTGATAGAAGTTATGGCTACCACAACGGTCACAAATTCCCGCTACCTTCGTTGGTTTAAAGACCTTATGATATGTCGCACCACAATTTCGGCAGATAAAGCGCCCTGTCAATCGTTCTAATAATGAAGAAGGATCAACATGAATATTGATAACACCAACCAAAGCTTTTGATAACTCAACTCCCATTTCTTCCAGCGCTCTTGCTTGAACCATATTTCTAGGAAAACCGTCAAGTAAAAAGCCTTTGTCTGTATCAGTTTCACTTAAACGTTCTTTGACGATTCCATTTGTAACTTCATCTGGAACAAGTTCACCTTTATCAATAAAAGCCTTCGCCTTCAAGCCCATTGGTGTGCTATTTTTAATAGCAGCACGAAAAATATCCCCTGTTGAAATATGCGGAATATTAAATTCATCAACAATTTTTTCAGCCTGTGTCCCTTTTCCAGCTCCAGGCAGTCCCATTAACATTAAGTTCATTCCTGTCATTGTTCAATAACCTCCATAGAATGTGTAATTAGGTTTAAATGAAAAAGTTGGCTTCACTAAAGCGAAGCCGAACTCTCTTTCATCATCACTAACTTATCTAATAAAGCCAACATATTCGCGCTTCATCATCATACCCTTTAATTGTCTGATTGATTCAAGTGCAACCCCCACAACAATCAGTAAACTAGTTCCACCTAATCCGATTGATTCATCTAATCCCCAAATATTTGAGGCAACTAATGGAATTAAGGCAACGAGTCCTAAGAAGAGTGAACCGACTGAACTTAAACGCATCAACAGACGTGAAACAAATTTCTCCGTTTCCTTACCTGGCCAGACACTTGGAATATAACTACCCTGTTTCTGCAAATTCTCCGATAATTTCTCCGGATTAACCTGAACGAAAGCATAAAAGAATGTAAATACAACAATCAAAACAGTGTAAAGAATCATTCCGCCTGTAGCTTGCATGTTGAAGATGTTAGTCATCACCTGGTACCATGTAGCTTCAGAGTAATTTTGTGTAAATGCCATCAAAATAGTTTGCGGCGTTGCAATAAAGGAACTTGCAAAAATAACTGGAATAACTCCTGCCACATTGATTTTCAATGGGAGATATGAGCTGTTAGTTGCTCCTGCAAGTCGTCTAGTGTATTGAATAGGAATCTTATAACTTGCTTGTTGTACATATGTAACAAAAGCAATGATTACCAGAATAGCTATAACCAACACAACAACATATAAAATGCTCTTCCACAAGTCACCTGATGAAGCATCAGCAAATTGATCATTGTAAATCTGATGAATACCAGTAGGAATTCTTGCGATAATACCAGCCATGATTATCATTGAAATTCCGTTTCCAAAACCTCTATCAGTAATCATATCGCCAAGCCATGTAGTAAATAGCGAACCACCCGTTAAAATAATTCCTATACTTAAATATGTCTTAACTCCTGGATTTTCGACCAAATTCAAACTGCTCAGTGCATTAAATCCAGCTGTAATTCCAATTGACTGTACAAACGCCAGCACTATCGTTAAGTATCTTGTAGCTTGATTAAGCTTCCTACGACCAACTTCACCTTGTTTACTCCACTCAACAAAGCGGGGGACAATATCCATCTGAAGTAGTTGAACAATAATCTGAGCTGTGATATATGGCGAAACACCCATTGCTAAGATGGAATAGTTCGTCAAGCCACCACCACTAAAAGTATTCAAGATACTAACTAACCCTGAAGATGCAACACTACTTAAAGCCTTAGCGTTGATCCCAGGGACTGTGATATATGTGCCTAAACGAAATACAATCAAGACACCTAATGTAAATAAGATTTTGTTACGGATCTCTTTTACAGCTAAGGCGTTCTTCATCGTTTTAAGCATTAAATCACCTCGGCTTGACCGCCAGCTGCTTCAATAGCTTTTTTAGCTGAAGCAGAAAACTTGTTGGCTTTGACAGTTAACTTCTTAGTCAACTCACCATTACCCAGAATTTTAATTCCACTTAATTCTTTTTTAACAACACCATTTTCAACTAAGAGTACAGGTGTAATTTCTGTACCTTCATCGAATTTGTTAAGCGTGTCTAAATTAACAACTGCAAATTCTTTACGGTTGATATTTTGAAAACCACGTTTTGGCATACGACGGAACAATGGCATTTGTCCACCTTCAAAACCCAAGCGTACTTTGCTACGAGCCTTTTGGCCTTTTTGACCACGTCCAGCCGTCTTACCATTACCGGATGAAGTTCCGCGACCTACACGATTACGTACATGACGTGAACCTTCACTTGCTTTTAACTCATGCAATTCCATCAGGTTGGCACCTCCTTAATTAATAGTTATAACATGTCATAAACGATTACTCAGCAACTGAAACTTCAACCAAATGATTGATCTTCGTAACAGCACCACGTGTTGCAGCATTGTCAGGAAGTACAACTGTACTGTTGATACGACCTAATCCAAGTGCTTTAACAATATCACGTTGCTTTTGCGGACGCCCAATGACACTACGAACCAAAGTAACTTTTAAATTAGCCATAATATTGAGCCTCCTTTATTCTGCTAAGTGTTGTGCTGAAACACCACGAAGTACAGCAACTTCTTCAGCACTCTTCATTTTTGCTAAACCGTCCATTGTTGCGCGTACGACATTGATTGGTGTGCTTGAACCAAGTGACTTACTTGTAACATCAGCAACACCAGACAATTCCATAACGGCACGGACAGCGCCACCAGCAGCAACACCAGAACCGGCTGTAGCTGGTTTCAACATAATACGGCTACCACTATATTCACCAAGGACTTCGTGAGGAAGCGTATCGTTAACCATTGGAACTGTAATAAGATTCTTACGAGCATCATCAACAGCTTTACGGATAGCATCAGGAACCTCTTGTGCCTTACCTGTACCAAAGCCGACATGACCATTGTGGTCTCCAACAATAACTAAGGCAGCAAAACGCAAGCGACGTCCACCTTTAACAACTTTTGTGATACGGTTAATCGCAACAACGCGATCTTCTAAGTCTAATTGAGCTGGATCGATAAAAGTCATAAATTAGTTTCCCTCCCTTTCCTAAAAGTCTAATCCATTTTCACGAGCAGCAGTTGCAAGTGCTTCAATACGTCCATGATACAAATATCCACCACGATCAAAAACAACTTCCTTAATACCCTTTGCAACAGCACGTTTTGCAACAACTTCACCAACTGAAGTTGCTTGTCCTGTCTTAGAGTCACCACTGACTTCACTATCTAATGTAGAGGCACTAACTAGCGTCACACCCGCTACGTCATCAATTACTTGAGCGTAGATGTTTTTGTTAGAACGATAAACATTTAAGCGTGGGCACTTAGCTGTACCAGAGATCTTACCACGGACACGTAGATGGCGCTTTTGACGTGTCTTATTCTTATCTGGTTTTGAAATCACAATTTTCACCTCTTAATTTAATTTAGATCTTCAGTTAAACTGATTACTTACCAGTCTTACCTTCCTTACGACGAACAATTTCACCTTTATAACGAATTCCTTTGCCCTTGTAAGGCTCTGGAGCACGTGTCAAACGAATCTTTGCAGCAAAATCTCCAACAGCTTCTTTTGAAATACCAGAAACAATTATTGAGGTTGCAGAAGGTACTTCAATGCTGATCCCATTTTCAGCAACAAATTCTACTGGATGAGAGTAACCAACATTCAACACAAGTGTTTGTCCCTTCATTTGTGCACGATAACCAACACCCTGAAGTTCTAATTCCTTCTTGAAGCCTTCGGTAACACCCAATATCATGTTATGGAATACAGCTCTTGTTGTTCCATGTAATGCTTTTGTCTTGCTATCGTTGCTTGGACGATCAAATTTGACAACATTGCCTTCGATTCCCATCGAAATCTTATCAGAGAACTCACGAGTTAATTCACCTTTAGGTCCTTTAACAGTCACGATGTCTCCATCACGGTTGACCTCAATACCAGCAGGTACAGTAACTTCTTTATAACCAATACGACTCACGGTAGTGACACCTCCTTACTTTCGAAAATTTCTACCAAACGTATGCTAATACTTCGCCGCCAATTTTCTTTGCGCGGGCGTCTTTATCTGTCATAACCCCTTCTGAGGTTGAAAGAATAGCGATTCCTAAGCCATTTAGGACTTTAGGAACAGCATCTGCTTTAACATATGAACGTAGACCGGGTTTTGAAATACGCTTAATTCCAGTAATAACACGTTCATTATCCTTACTAAATTTCAAGAATACACGGATGATTCCTTGTTTGTCATCATCAATATATTCGGCATTGCGAATGAAACCTTCATTCTTGAGGATTTCTGCAATATCGTGCTTAATTTTTGAAGCAGGTACTTCAAGAGATTCGTGCTTTGCCATGTTTGCATTGCGAACACGTGTCAAGAAGTCTGCGATTGGATCAGTCATGACCATTAAATTTGCCCTCCTTTTACTTTATTGGATTACCAGCTAGCCTTTTTCATCCCAGGAATTTGACCTTTGTGGGCAAGATCTCTTAGGCAAACACGGCATAACTTAAACTTACGATAAACTGAATGTGGACGACCACAACGTTCACAGCGTGTATATTCCTGCGTAGAGAACTTAGCTTCGCGTTTGTTCTTTGCAATTTGTGATTTTTTTGCCAATGTGAACCCCCCTTTATTTAGCGAATGGCATTCCTAGTTGCGACAATAATTCTTTGGATTCTTCATCTGAATTTGCAGTTGTAACAATAACGATATCCATTCCACGAACCTTGTTAACATCATCGAAATCAATTTCAGGGAAAATTAACTGTTCACGAATACCCAATGTGTAGTTGCCACGGCCATCAAAGGCACGCTTACTAACACCATGGAAATCACGCACACGTGGTAAGGAAACAGATACTAATTTGTCCAAGAAATCATACATACGTTCACCACGCAATGTAACCTTAGCTCCGATAGGCATACCTTCACGCAAACGGAACCCAGCGATTGATTTCTTTGCCTTAGTAATAACGGGTTTTTGACCTGCAATCAAAGTCAATTCCTCAACAGCTTCATCCAAGTTCTTAGCGTTGCTAACTGCATCACCAACACCCATATTGATAACGATTTTATCAACTTTAGGAGCTTGCATGATTGAAGTATAGCCAAACTTTTCAATTATTGATGGAACTACTTCTTTATCATATCTTTCTTTTAAACGATTAACCATGAAGAAAGCAATCCTCCTTTCCTATTCTACTTATCTAAAGACTCACCAGTTTTTTTAGAAACTCGAACTTTTTTACCATCAACAACTTTTACTCCTACACGAGTTATTTCATTGTTTGCTGGATCAAGCAACATAACATTGGAAACATGAATAGGTGCTTCAATCTCAACAATTCCACCATTAGGATTTGCGTTGCTTGGCTTTTGGTGTTTCTTAATAATATTTACACCTTTAACAATTACACGGTCTTTCCCAGGGAAAACTTTTTCAACAATGCCTTCTTTACCCTTGTCCTTACCGGCAATTACCTTAACTTTATCATTCTTTTTTACAAACATTTTATTTCGCACCTCCTTGCCAATATCGGTTTATTACAATACTTCAGGTGCTAAGGAAACAATCTTCATGAAGTTTCCATCACGTAATTCACGTGCGACTGGCCCGAAGATACGTGTACCTTTAGGTGACTTGTCATCACCAATAATAACTGCTGCGTTTTCATCAAATTTGATGTAAGAACCGTCTGTACGATGTGTTCCAAACTTTGTTCGAACAACAACTGCCCTGACAACGTCACCTTTTTTGACAACGCCACCTGGTGTTGCCTGTTTAACAGTAGCAACAATCATGTCACCAATATTCGCTGTACGAACACGCGAACCACCTAAGACTTTAATTACAAGAATTTCACGTGCACCAGAGTTATCAGCAACTTTTAAACGACTTTCTTGTTGGATCACGATATGTGACCTCCTTTCGTTAACGAATCAGAATACGAATCAAAGTCCATTAAGTCTAGAAAATATCTAGATAATAACTGCCTTTTCAACGATCTCAACTAAACGGAATCTCTTTGTTGCTGACAACGGACGAGTTTCCATAATCTTTACAATGTCTCCAACTTTTGCTTCGTTATTTTCATCATGCGCTTTATACTTTTTAGAGTACTTAACACGTTTGTTATAAACTTTATGGTTCTTGTATGTTTCAATAACAACAGCAATCGTCTTATCCATTTTGTCCGAAACAACACGTCCTTGATAGACTTTACGTTGGTTACGAGCTTCAGTCATACTTTAGTTTCCTCCTCTTCGTATTCTATTTGTTCAATTCTTGTTGACGTAATGCAGTTTTAATCCGTGCAATCGTCTTACGAACTTCTTTTAAACGAGCCGTATTTTCCAATTGACCGGTAGCTAATTGGAAGCGCAAGTTAAATAATTCCTCTTTGAATTGCTTTTCTTTATCGAGCATTTCAGCAGTGGTTAATTCATTAATTTCCTTAGCCTTCATTTGATTCGCCACCTACTTCCTCACGTTTTACAAACTTAGTCTTCAATGGGAGCTTGTGGGAAGCTAAACGCAATGCTTCACGAGCAACTTCTTCCGGAACATCACCAATTTCGAAAAGAATTTTGCCACGTTTTACTGGGGCTACCCAACCTTCAGGAGCACCTTTCCCAGAACCCATACGAACACCAATAGCTTTAGCAGTAAATGATTTATGAGGGAAAATCTTAATCCAAACTTTCCCACCACGTTTCATATAACGTGTCATTGCAATACGAGCAGCTTCAATCTGACGGTTCGTAATCCAATGTGAGTCAACAGCTTGTAAACCGTATTCCCCGAAAGCAACAGTCTTGCCACCCTTTGCTTCACCACGCATCTTGCCACGAAATTCGCGGCGATGTTTTGTACGTTTTGGTACTAACATAGGTTATTTCCCTCCTTTACTATTATCTTTCTTAGCAGGTAAAACTTCCCCACGATAAATCCAGACCTTGACTCCTAATTTACCATAAGTTGTTTGTGCCTCTACCCACGCATAGTCAATATCAGCACGCAATGTGTGTAAAGGAACAGTTCCTTCTGAAAAATGTTCTACACGCGACATATCGGCGCCGTTAAGACGACCTGCAACTTGGACCTTAATTCCCTTAGCACCAGAGCGCATTGTACGTTGAATACCCTGTTTCATAGCACGACGAAATGCAACACGATTTTCTAATTGAACCGCAATATTCTCGCCTACCAACAAAGCATCTAAATCTGGTCTCTTGATTTCAATAATATTGATATGAACTCGTTTGCCTGTTAATTCATTTAATTCCTTACGAAGTTTTTCAACTTCAGCTCCACCTTTACCGATAACCATACCTGGTTTTGCAGTATGGATTGAAACATTAACACGCTTTGCAGCACGTTCAATTTCAACGGTAGAGACAGATGCATCGGCTAATTTCTTTTGAATGTATTCACGGATGTGTAAATCTTCATGTAAATTTTCAGCAAAATCTTTTTCTGCATACCATTTTGCATCCCAGTCACGAATGATTCCTACACGTAATCCCGTTGGATTTACTTTTTGACCCACGCATTATCCCTCCTTATTTTACAGATACAACTACAGTAACATGACTAGTACGCTTGTTGATTGGAGAAGCAGAACCTTTTGCACGAGGACGAAAACGTTTTAAGGTTGGTCCTTCATTAACAAAAGCTTCACTGATAATTAAATCTTCAACATCCAAGTCAAAATTATTTTCCGCATTTGCAATTGCCGATTTTAATACTTTTTCGATAATTAGGGAGCCAGCTCTTGGTGTGAACTTCAAAATCCCTAATGCTTCAGCTACACTTTTGCCACGGATGAGATCGATCACTAGACGTGCTTTACGTGCAGGGATTCGAACTGTTTTGGCAGTTGCTTTTGCTGATGTTACTTGTTCAGCCATTTTATTACCCTCCCTTACTTAACACCTGTTTTTTTATCGCCAGTACCATGACCACGGAATGTACGTGTTGGTACAAATTCACCTAATTTATGGCCAACCATATCTTCTTGAATATAAACTGGTACATGCTTACGACCATCATACACAGCGATTGTATAACCAATGAAACTTGGGAAAATTGTTGAACGACGTGACCATGTCTTAATTACAGATTTCTTTTCTTGATCTGCTTGAGCTTCGATTTTCTTCATTAAATGAGCATCAGCAAATGGTCCTTTTTTCAAACTACGACTCAATGTGAATCCTCCTTTCGGATCATCTAATCCTTAAGCAACCTTCTGGCTACTTGTTACGTTTACGTACGATAAATTTATCAGATTGTGCCTTCTTAGAACGCGTCTTGTAACCCATCGTTTTCTTACCCCATGGTGACATAGGACTTGGATGTCCGATAGGAGCTTTACCTTCACCACCACCATGTGGATGATCGTTAGGGTTCATTACAGAACCACGAACTGTAGGACGTTTACCAGCCCAACGTGAACGGCCAGCTTTACCGATTTTGATAAGCTCATGTTGCTCATTACCAACCGCACCAATTGTAGCACGACAAGTTGAAAGCACCATACGAACTTCGCCAGAAGTCAAACGAACTAAAGCATATTTGCCTTCTTTACCCAATAACTGTGCTGAGGTACCAGCTGAGCGAACTAACTGGCCGCCCTTTCCAGGTTTGAGTTCGATATTATGAATAACTGTACCAACAGGGATATCTGATAATACTAAAGTATTACCTACCTTAATATCTGCTTCTTTTCCTGATTGAACAACTTGGCCGACTTCAAGGCCTTTAGGAGCAAGGATGTATGACTTAATACCATCAGCATAAACAAGTAATGCAATGTTTGCTGAACGGTTTGGATCATATTCGATTGCTTTAACTGTTGCAGGTACATCATCTTTAATACGTTTAAAATCAATTAAACGATATTGACGCTTGTGACCACCACCACGATGACGAACAGTAATGCGACCATAACTATTACGGCCGGCTGTCTTGCTTTGTGATTCAAGCAAAGATTTTTCTGGAGTTGTTTTTGTAATTTCAGAAAAATCTGAACCAGTCATATTACGGCGTCCGTTAGAGGTTGGTTTAAATTTTTTGATCCCCACGTGTATTCCCTCCTATATACAAAATTTTATTCTTCAAATAATTTGATTTCTTTTGAATCTGCACTTAAAGTAACGATTGCTTTTCTACGCTTCTTTGTATAGCCAGCATAGCGACCCATACGTTTTAATTTGCCTTTGACATTCATGACGTTAACTTTGATAACCTTAACGTCGAAAATTTCTTCAACAGCCTTCTTAACTTCAATCTTAGTTGCACGCGTGTCAACATCAAATGTATAACGCTTTGCATCCAAATTTGCAGTCGAAGCTTCTGTAACAACTGGTTTTAAGATAATTTTACGTGCTTCCATTTTATGCAAGAACCTCCTCTACTTGAGAAAGAGCTTCTTGAGTCATGACTAACTTGTCGCTATTAATGACGTCTAACACATTAACGCCTTTAGCACTAACAACCGTAACATTTGGCAAGTTACGAGCTGAAAGAGCGGCTAAGTCATTGCCATCTTCAAGAACTACTAAAACTTTTGTCTTAACATCTAAGCTATTCAAAACTTCTGCGAAGGCCTTTGTTTTTGGTTGTTCAAAACTTAGCTTATCAACAATTAGTAAACCTTCATTCAATACTTTTTGTGAAAGTACTGACTTGATTGCTAAACGGCGAACCTTCTTTGGAAGTTTGTAGCTGTATGAACGTGGTGTTGGTCCGAAGACTACTCCACCACCAACCCATTGTGGTGAACGGATTGAGCCCTGACGAGCACGACCTGTTCCTTTTTGACGCCATGGTTTCTTACCACCACCAGAAACAGCACTTCTGTTCTTAACGGCATGTGTTCCTTGACGTAATGATGCACGCTGCATAATCACTGCATCAAAGACGACATTATCATTTGGTTCGATACCAAAAATGTTTTCGTTTAATTCAACTTCACCATTTTTACTACCATCTTGCTTAAATAATGTAACTTTTGGCATTTAATTGTCCTCCCTTCCTCAAATTATTTTTCTTTAATCGTACCAACAACAGTAACTAATGATTTGTTAGCACCTGGTACATTACCTTTGATTAAAAGTACGTTGTTTTCCATATCTGCTTGGACAATTTCAAGATTCTTAATCGTAACGCGATCTCCACCCATACGACCTGGAAGAAGTTTGCCTTTAAATACACGGTTGATAACGGCACCCATTGAACCAGGACGGCGATGGTAACGAGACCCATGAGCCATTGGCCCACGTGATTGTCCCCAACGCTTAATGTTACCTTGGAAGCCATGGCCCTTTGATGTACCTATGACATTAACGATGTCGCCTGTTTCAAAGATATCCGCCTTAACTTCATCTCCGACTTTATAATCTCCTAGCTCAACATCTTTAATTTCACGAATGAAGCGCTTAGGAGCAGTTTTTGCTTTTGCTGCATGACCTTTAGCAGGTTTGTTTGATAACACTTCACGTAAATCATCAAAGCCCAACTGTACAGCTTCGTAACCATCATTTTCGACAGTTTTGACTTGCATTACAACGTTAGCACTAACTTCAACGACAGTTACAGGAACTAATTCGCCGTTATTAGTGAAAACTTGCGTCATCCCTACTTTTTTCCCTAAGATTCCTTTAGTGGTCATGAATACACCTCCAATTAATTTATTTTACTATTGCTTTAGTAATTACTGAATTATAATTTGATTTCAATATCAACACCACTAGGTAGATCCAATTTCATCAATGAATCAACCGTTTTAGGTGTTGGATTAATAATATCAATCAAACGCTTATGTGTGCGCATTTCGAATTGCTCACGTGAGTCCTTGTACTTATGTGGTGAACGGATAACCGTATAAAGTGTACGTTCCGTTGGTAATGGAATAGGACCTGCGATTGTTGCACCAGTTCTCTTTGCTGTTTCGACAATCTTATCAGCAGATTGATCTAAAATGCGATGTTCGTATGCCTTTAAACGGATACGGATTTTTTGTTTTGCCATTTTGTTCCCTCCTTCGTCTATTTTAAAAACAAGA
Organism: Liquorilactobacillus sp.; assembly: GCF_047719775.1. Taxonomy (NCBI): domain Bacteria; kingdom Bacillati; phylum Bacillota; class Bacilli; order Lactobacillales; family Lactobacillaceae; genus Liquorilactobacillus; species Liquorilactobacillus sp. Next base: position 16,290 of record NZ_JBDNTS010000005.1, on the reverse strand, counting down.
CTAGCTCCGTCAAAATTCCCAACCACCCCATGGCAAAGCTCCCGGGTGTGTCGCAACCTTCAACATCACAGCTCAAACTTCTTTTTAATACGCGCACTCATCCCTTGGACAAGTACCTTTTTATAATACCTTGGATATATCTTCAAAGCAAGCTTTTTTTCAATTTAATTTGCATTTTTTTAAAAAAATGCTTATTCTTTTTGTAAACACTTCTAGAAGGGACCAATATCAATGAAAAAAGCTCTCATAGTAATTGATTATACAAATGATTTTGTTGCTGATAAAGGTGCACTAACCTGTGGTGTTCCTGGGCAAGCAATTGATACAAATATCGTAACGCTGGCTAACAAGTTTTTCGCCAACCATGATTGCATTATATTTCCTACAGATCTTCATACTCAAGATGATCCATACCATCCCGAAACAAAACTTTTCCCTCCTCATAATCTGGCCAATACTTGGGGACGAAAATTATTTGGAAATGTTGGTAAATGGTTCGATTTGCACAAAAATAATGAAGAGATTTATTTCTATGATAAGAACAGGTACTCTGCTTTTGCAAATACTAATCTTGAAAACTTCTTACGTACACATCATATTGAAGAACTTTATCTCTGCGGTGTTTGTACTGATATTTGTGTCCTCCATACTGCCATCGACGCTTATAATAAGAATTTCAAAATTACAATTCCACAAAACGCAGTTGCCAGCTTCAACCAAACAGGACATGAATGGGCACTTGACCACTTTAAGACTAGTCTTGGTGCAAAAATTATTTAAGATCCACTTTTAACAAAGATTGCTTTAAATTACCATTGTACAAAAACTGCATATATTATACAAAAAAGGACGGAGTCAAAATTTAATTTTTGATCTCGCCCTTTTCTAATTATTCGACGCTACCGCCATTTTTCTTGATAATCTCTTCTTGAATAGTCTTTGGAACTGGTTCGTAATGATCCATTGTCATTGTGAAAGTCCCACGACCCTGTGTTGCTGAACGCAGTGTTGTAGCATAGCCAAACATTTCAGCAAGTGGCACAAAAGCCTTAACAACTTGTGCATTACCACGAGCTTCCATCCCCTCAACACGACCACGACGAGCATTAACGTGTCCCATAACATCACCTAAGTAATCTTCAGGAGCAACGATTTCAACACGCATGATTGGTTCAAGAATTGCAGCGCCTGCCTTCTTAGAAGCATTACGCAACGCTAATGATGCGGCAACCTTAAATGCAGCTTCACTAGAATCGACATCATGATAACTCCCATCGTATAACTTAGCCTTAACATCAATCAATGGATATCCTGCAAGAACACCATTCTTCATTGATTCACGTAAGCCTTGTTCTACTGAAGGAATATATTCACGAGGAACAACCCCACCAACAATAGCATTTTCAAATTCAAAGCCTTTACCCTCTTCGTTTGGTGTAAATTCAACCCAAACATCACCATACTGGCCTTTACCACCAGACTGGCGCACGAACTTACCTTGTGCAGACACTTGTTTTGTAAATGTCTCACGATAAGCAACTTGTGGAGCACCAACCTTGGCCTCAACCTTAAATTCTCGTCTCATACGATCAACGATAATATCCAGATGAAGTTCACCCATTCCAGCAATTAATGTTTCGCCTGTCTCTGGGTTGGTTTCTGTCTTGAAAGTTGGATCTTCTTCAGCGAGTTTTTGCAAAGCAACATCCATCTTATCTTGGTCAGCCTTCGTATTTGGTTCAATCGACACCTGGATAACTGGATCAGGGAATTCCATCGATTCGAGAATTAATGGATGCTTGATATCAGTTAAGGAATCTCCAGTCGTTGTATCTTTTAAACCAATCGCAGCTGCAATATCGCCAGAGAATACTTCAGCAATTTCTTTACGATGATTTGAATGCATTTGCAACAAACGTCCAACACGTTCACGCTTGTCTTTTGTAGCATTTAATACGTAAGAACCAGCTTCAAGTGTTCCTGCGTATACACGGAAGAATGTTAAACGCCCAACGAATGGGTCTGTAGCAATCTTAAATGCCAAACCAGCAAATGGCTTATCATCACCTGCAACTAATTCAACTTCTTCATCAGTGTCTGGATTAGTAGCCTTATATGGTTTAACATCCAAAGGTGAAGGTAAGTAATCATTAACTGCATCAAGCATCATTTGGACACCTTTATTTTTGAAAGCTGAACCAGCCAAAACTGGGAACAGTTCCAAGCCCAATGTTGCTTTACGAATAGCTGCTTTCAATTCATCCTTGGAAATTTCTTCACCTTCAAGGTATTTTTCCATAATGCCTTCATCAATATCAGCGATTGCTTCAATCATTGCATCTCTGCGATTTTGTGCTTCTTCTTTATATTCATCAGGGATATCAACTGTATCCCATTTTGAACCAAGCTCATCTTCATCGTAGATATCGGCCTTCATTTCAATTAAGTCGATCACACCTTGAAATTCATCTTCAGCACCAATTGGCATCTGAATAGCTACGGCATTTGCTTGAAGACGGTCCTTGATTGTACTTACAGAATAATCAAAGTTTGCACCAATTTTATCCATTTTGTTTGCAAAAACAATCCGGGGAACAGCATATGTTGTGGCTTGACGCCAAACATTTTCTGTTTGTGGTTCAACACCTGATTGTGCATCAAGAACAACCACTGCGCCATCAAGAACACGCAATGAGCGTTCAACTTCAACAGTAAAGTCAACGTGTCCTGGAGTATCAATAATATTAATACGGTGACTCTTCCACTGTGCAGTTGTTGCAGCAGAAGTAATTGTGATCCCACGCTCTTGCTCTTGTGCCATCCAATCCATCTGTGATGCCCCTTCGTGGGTCTCACCAATTTTATGAATTTTACCAGTATAATATAAGATTCGTTCTGTCGTTGTCGTTTTACCAGCATCGATATGAGCGACGATTCCGATATTACGTGTCCTTTCTAACGGAAATTCACGTTTGTTAGCCATTTGAGAGATTTCTCCTTCCAAATCTAATTAAAATTATGAATATTTCAAATAATTTCAAAAAAATGACTACTATAGGATTACAGAAATCATATAATAGCCATCTTCCAAAATTACCAGCGATAATGTGCAAATGCACGGTTTGCATCTGCCATTTTATGTGTATCTTCACGCTTCTTAACAGATGCGCCAGTATTATTAGCAGCATCAATAATTTCTTTTGCCAAACGTTCTGGCATAGTATGTTCACCACGTAAACGCGAGTAGTTCACTAACCATCTTAAACCTAATGTAGTACGACGATCTGGACGAACTTCAATAGGAACCTGATAATTAGAACCCCCCACACGGCGAGCCTTAACTTCAAGTACAGGCATGATATTCTTCATTGCTTCTTCAAACACTTCCAATGGTTCATTACCTGTTTCTTCTTTAATTGAATCAAAAGCTTCGTATAAAATTCTTGAAGCAGTCCCACGCTTTCCATCAACCATCAAACGATTAATTAAGCGTGTAACCAATTTAGATTTGTAAATTGGATCTGGGAATACTTCGCGCTTTGTAACAGCACCTTTTCTTGGCATCTAAATAACCTCCTTAAACCGATCTATTATTATTTCTTAGGTCTCTTAGTACCATACTTCGAGCGACTTTGTCTACGGTCAGTAACACCGGCTGTATCCAAAGCACCACGAACGATATGGTAACGAACACCAGGAAGATCCTTTACACGACCTCCACGAATCAAAACAACACTATGTTCCTGTAAGTTATGACCGATACCTGGAATGTACGCTGTTACTTCAATCAAGTTGGACAAACGAACACGAGCATACTTACGTAAAGCTGAGTTAGGCTTCTTAGGTGTCATTGTACCAACACGAGTTGCAACCCCACGTTTTTGAGGAGCAGGATTATTTGTTTGAGCTTTCTTATAACTGTTATACCCAAAGTTTAAAGCTGGGGCATCAGATTTTGAACCTTTAGATTTACGACCTTTACGAATTAATTGATTAATTGTTGGCATCTAAAGCTTCCTCCTTTCTAAATTTACATCTTTTAAGTACACACATCCAGGTGGTTCATTATTTTGCAAAAAAATAAAAAGAACCTAGACCTAGATGAAACAATGTATGCTAACGTAACACAGTCAGCATGTCCCGACAACGAGAGAAACTGTTCACATAAAGCACCTTGAGTATAATAACATCTCATTTAGGTGTCTGTCAATATTTTTTAAATATTTTCCATTTTTATTTTGAATGCGTAATTACATTTAGATAAACAAAAGGCGGTTATTTAGATGGACTACTTCTTAATTTTTCTTTTTGGTGCAGTTTTAAGTTCCTTCGTTGTGTGCTACAGCTGGAGATATGTCAATAATATATCCCAATTACACCAACATTCTTTTTGTGAGCAGTGCCATCATTCCCTCAAATTTTGGCAGCTGATTCCTATTTTTGGTTTTGTTTTACAAAGAGGTCACTGCTGCTTTTGCATCTCAAAAATCCCCCCTTTAAGCACTTTTATTGAACTTCTAGGTGGAAGTCTCGCAGTATATTGTTACTCTAACTATCCACGTTCTTATTTTTTTATTTTATTCTCTTTTGCCATGTGGAGCCTCTGCCTTGGACTGCAAGATTATAAACTATATGCTGCTTCAAGCAAAATTTTGTATCTGGGTTTCTCAATATTCTTCGCATTAAGTATTATCTTTTTAAAATTTTCATTCTCGTCTTTTTTTCAATTCTTTTTATTGTTAGTCATACTCATTTATTTCTCAATCAAAAAAATGTTCGGTTGGGCTGATGTAATCTATACTTCTACTTCTTATTTTGTACTCGGTTATCAATGCACTTTGTATTTATTACTAACCGCGTCAATCTTTGGTATTTTATTTTTTTTGATTACTCATCTAAAAAAAGTTCCATTTTTACCATTCCAGACTCTCTCACTAGTCATTATTATTGTGGTACATCCTTTCTACATTGAAAGTATATGTTAGACATTCTGATATACAAAAAAGGTGCCAAGTCAAAATTTAATTTTTGACCTGGCACCTTTAATTTTGGAAAAGCGTGTTCCATAAATCAAAATTCTCACCTAACCCCAAATTACTCATAGCAAAACACACACAATATTAGTAATTTGGTATCAGTACTCAAATTTTACCGACCTATGGTACGCTCTCCTTTTTACTTCAGATTTATTTAATCACTTGAAGTAGAACCTTGCGCAGCAGCTTCTTCTTCCTTCATCTTCTTCTCTAAATCAGAAATAGAATAGACATTCTCAGAAACTGTGCCAACTTCTTTAGGCTTGATTCCGCGGTAGTCAGGCATCCCTGTACCAGCAGGAATAATCTTACCTATGATAACATTTTCTTTCAAACCAATAAGTGGATCATTTTTACCTCGAATTGCAGCATCCGTCAAAACACGCGTCGTTTCCTGGAATGAAGCAGCAGACAAGAAACTGTTTGTTTCAAGAGAAGCTTTCGTAATTCCAAGTAATACAGGTCTTGCAGTAGCAGGAATTCCGCCTTGAATTATGGTCTTATAATCCTGATCCTTAAAGTCGAAGATATCCATCAATGTACCTGGCAAGAGGTCTGTATCGCCTGGATCCATCACTCTAACTTTGCGTAACATCTGACGAGACATAACTTCAATATGCTTATCTGAGATTTCCACCCCTTGCATACGGTAAACTTTCTGGACTTCTCTTAGAATATAGTTTTCAGTTGATAATACATCGCGTACCTGAATAAGTTGTTTAGGATCGATTGACCCAACAGTCAATGCATCCCCACGGTGAATCTTATCTCCCTCAGCAACTTTTAATACTGAAGTGAATGGCAGACTGTAAGTTCTTGTATCCGTTTCACCCTTGACTGTAACTTCTTTTGTGCGCTCAGCAGGATTTTCTTCAATTGCCTCAATGACCCCTGTAACCTCAGTAATTTCAGCACGTCCTTTAGGATTACGTGCCTCAAAAATTTCCTGAACACGAGGGAGTCCTTGAGTAATATCATCTCCCGCAACACCACCAGTATGGAAAGTCCGCATCGTAAGCTGAGTACCGGGTTCACCGATTGATTGAGCAGCAACAGTTCCGACTGCTTCACCAACTTCAACTTCATCACCAGTGGCCATATTACGACCATAACAATGTTCACATACTCCATGACGAGTATTACATGTAAATGCCGAACGAATTGTAACCCTCTCAACACCAGCATTGATGATTTCATTTGCTATATCTTCATTCATCATAACATTTGCTGGCACGATAATCTTACCATTAGTCGGATTCTTAACTTCCTTCATTGTATACCGACCTAAAATACGATCGTATAAAGGTTCAATTAATTCATTACCTTCACGAATTGCTGTCACATCAAGTCCACGATCAGTTCCACAATCCTGTTCACGGATAATTACATCTTGGGCAACATCAACCAAACGACGTGTAAGATAACCAGAATCAGCAGTCTTAAGCGCAGTATCAGTCATACCTTTACGAGCACCATGAGTTGAAATAAACATTTCCATAACAGATAAACCTTCACGGAAGTTTGCAATAATTGGTAATTCCATTGTCTTGCCATTAGGTGCGGCCATCAATCCACGCATCCCAGCAAGTTGCGTAAAGTTGGAAATATTACCACGTGCACCAGAATCCGACATCATTTGAATTGGGTTCTTAGGATTCATGTTTTGAATAAGTTTTTCCTGAATCTGGTCTTTTGCATCATTCCAGATTGCAATAACTCTTTCGTAGCGCTCGTCTTCAGTAATTAAACCACGACGGAATTGTTTTGCAACATTCGAGACTTCTTTATGCGCCTGATCAATAATAGCTGGTTTTTCCTTCAAATCAGTAACATCAGAAATACCAACAGTCAGTCCAGACTTAGTAGACTCATAATATCCAGCATCCTTCATTCTATCAAGCAGCTTAGACGTCTCAGTAACTTTGAATTTCTTGTAAACTTCGGCAACAATATCACTCAAGAAACCTGCTTTAAAAGGTAAAACTAATTCATGGTCAGCAAGGTATTGATGAATATCAGCACCTGGTTCGATGAAGAACTTATCAGGTGTCATTCCTGTAAGATTTTCTTCTGATGGTTCATTCAAGTATGGAAATTCTGGTGGAAGAATCTCATTAAAGATTGCTTTACCAACAGTTGTAACCATAATCCGTCCCTTTTGCCAATCACTGAAAGGTTTGCCTATTTTAGCAAGAGATGTTGTTTGCAAACCAATGCGTGTGTGTAAATGAACATAGTTATTCAAATATGCTGTACGTGCTTCATTAACATCTTTGAAAACCATTCCTTCGCCTTCACGTCCAGCCTCTTCAACTGTCATGTAATAGTTACCGATAACCATATCTTGTGATGGAGTAACAATTGGTTTACCATCTTTTGGAGCCAAGATATGATGAGCAGCAAGCATCAATAGTCGAGCTTCCGCCTGGGCTTCCGCAGATAATGGAACATGAATAGCCATCTGATCTCCATCAAAATCAGCATTGTAAGCCTCACAAGCTAATGGGTGCAAGCGCATCGCTTTCCCATTAACCAAGGTAGGTTCAAAAGCCTGAATTCCTAAACGGTGAAGTGTAGGTGCGCGGTTTAAAAGAACAGGATGTTCCTTGATAACTTCTTCCAACACATCCCAAATATCTTCATCTCGTCGATCAATCTTACGTTTAGCGTTCTTGATATTAGAAGCCATCTCACGTTGAACAAGTTCCTTCATCATGAAAGGTTTAAACAATTCAAGCGCCATTTCATGAGGAATTCCCATTTGATTCATTTTGAGCTTAGGTCCAACATCAATAACAGAACGTCCAGAATAATCAACACGTTTACCAAGTAAGTTCTGGCGGAAACGTCCCTGTTTACCTTTAAGCATATGTGACAATGACTTCAGTGGACGATTACCGGGTCCAGTTACAGGACGACCACGACGGCCATTATCAATTAGTGCATCAACAGCCTCTTGTAGCATACGTTTTTCATTTTGTACGATAATACCAGGTGCATTCAAATCAAGCAATCGTTTCAATCGATTGTTACGGTTAATTACACGCCGATATAAATCATTCAAGTCTGAAGTTGCAAAACGTCCACCCTCAAGCTGCACCATAGGACGAAGATCTGGGGGAATAACTGGAATGGCATCCATTACCATCCAGCTGGGTTTGTTGCCTGATTGTAAGAACGCTTCAAGAATATCAAGTCGACGAACTGCACGGGTTCTCTTTTGCCCAGTTGCTTCTTTCAATTCCTCTTTTAGCTCTGCACATTCTTTTTCAAGTTCAACATCTTGCAACAAAGTACGAATTGCTTCCGCACCCATTCCTGCTTTAAATTCTTTACCATATTGTTCACGTTTTTCACGAAATTCGCGCTCTGTCAAAAGTTGTTTCTTTTCAAGCGGTGTATTTCCAGGTTCCGTAACAACATATGAGGCAAAGTAGATAACTTCCTCAAGTGCACGCGGACTCATATCAAGTACTAGGCCCATTCGGCTAGGAATTCCCTTAAAATACCAGATATGTGTCACTGGTGCTGCAAGTTCGATATGTCCCATGCGTTCACGACGAACTTTAGAGCGTGTTACTTCAACACCACAACGGTCACAAACGATTCCCTTATAACGAATTCGTTTATACTTACCACATGCACATTCCCAATCTTTTGTTGGTCCAAAAATTCTTTCGTCAAACAAACCGTCTTTTTCTGGTTTAAGAGTACGATAGTTAATTGTTTCTGGTTTCTTCACTTCGCCATAAGACCAACTACGGACCTTATCCGAAGAAGCCAGACCAATCTGCATACTATCGAATTTATTGACATCGATCAAGAGATCGACCTCCTTTTCTTATTTGGATGATTTAAAGTAGCCGACTAGCTGATTTATAGCAACTAGTGTTCTGTTCTAGATTCAGTCTTTCCCGCATTGACTTCTTCTTCTTGTTCTTTCTTCTCAGCTTGTTCTTTCGCTACCTTGCTTAAAGCATCAACATTAACAACTTCATCGTCTTCGTCATCCATATCACGCAATTCAATTTCTTTTTTAGCGACATCTAACACTTTCATATCAAGTCCGAGTGACTGTAATTCTTTAACAAGTACACGGAATGATTCAGGAACACCAGGCTTTGGAATTGGTTCACCCTTAACAATAGCTTCATAAGTCTTAACACGACCTACAACATCATCTGACTTATAAGTCAAGATTTCTTGTAGTGTGTAAGCGGCTCCGTAGGCTTCAAGTGCCCAAACTTCCATTTCACCAAAGCGCTGACCACCAAATTGAGCTTTACCTCCAAGTGGTTGCTGGGTAACAAGTGAATATGGTCCAATTGAACGGGCATGAATCTTATCATCAACCATATGTGCGAGCTTCATGTAATACATCACACCTACCGCAATCCGATTATCAAATGTGTCTCCAGTCCGTCCATCATAGAGTAAAGTCTTACCATCAGTTGCCATTCCAGCTTCTTTCAAAGAATCCCAAATATCACTATCGCGAGCACCATCAAAAACTGGTGAAGCAACATGAATTCCGAGTTTGCGAGCAGCCATTCCTAAATGGAGCTCAAGAACCTGTCCAATATTCATACGAGACGGTACACCCATTGGGCTAAGCATAATATCAATTGGGGTACCATCAGGCATAAATGGCATATCTTCTTCAGGAATAACAATTGAAACAGTCCCTTTATTGCCATGGCGTCCAGCCATCTTGTCACCAACTTGAATCTTACGCTTTTGTGCAATATAAACACGAACCATCATATTGACACCAGGTGATAATTCATCCCCTGCTTCACGTGTAAAGATTTTTACATCTTGCACGATTCCGCCACCGCCATGAGGAACACGCAATGAGGTATCACGAACTTCACGCGCTTTTTCTCCGAAAATTGCATGCAGTAAACGTTCTTCAGCAGATAATTCCGTCACACCTTTAGGAGTAACCTTACCCACTAAAATATCACCATCATGAACCTCGGCACCAATACGCACAATCCCGAATTCATCAAGATCACGCAGTGTATCTTCACCAACATTCGGAATTTCGCGAGTCATTTCTTCAGGTCCAAGCTTGGTATCACGAGCTTCTGATTCATGTTCTTCAATATGAATAGATGTATATACATCCTCTTTAACTAAACGTTCATTAATGGCAATTGCATCTTCAAAATTATAGCCATCCCAAGTCATAAAGGCGATCAATGGGTTTTGTCCTAATGCCAACTCGCCGCTTTCCATCGATGGACCATCAGCCAAAACTTCATCATAATCAACATGGTCTCCCACACGCACAATCGGTCTTTGGTTGTAGTTCTTACCACCATTAGAACGGCGGAACTTCATTAACTTATACTTATCAAGTGAGCCATCAGCACGACGAACACGAATTTCACGTGCATCCACATACTCAACGGTTCCTTCACTCTTACTGATTAAAGCTACCCCTGAATCATGTGCAGTCTTGTATTCAATACCTGTTCCTACAAGTGGAGCATGAGGATCAAGTAGAGGCACAGCCTGGCGCTGCATGTTGGCACCCATCAAAGCACGGTTAGAATCATCATTTTCCAAGAAAGGAATACATGCTGTCGCAACTGCAACAACTTGCTTAGGCGAAACATCCATGTAATCAACTTTATCAACAGTTATCTCAATATTTTCACTCTTATTACGAGCCATAACAACATTATCGACAAATGAACCATCCTCATTCAATGGTGAGTTGGCTTGTGCAATAACATAATTATCTTCTTCATCAGCAGTCAAATAATCAATTTTATCTGTAACCATATGCGTTGTCCACGAGACACGACGATAAGGGGTTTCAATAAATCCATAACGATTTACCCGAGCATAAGAAGAAAGACTATTAATCAAACCAATATTAGGTCCTTCAGGTGTTTCAATTGGGCACATCCGACCATAGTGAGTATAGTGAACATCTCGAACTTCATATCCCGCACGATCACGAGTCAATCCACCAGGCCCTAAGGCAGACAAACGACGCTTATGTGTTAATTCACCAAGCGGATTGGTCTGGTCCATGAACTGTGAAAGCTGTGAACTACCAAAGAATTCTTTAATAGAAGCAACTACTGGACGAATATTGATTAATTGTTGAGGTGTCACAGTTGATGTATCCTGAATTGACATTCTCTCACGAACAACACGTTCCATACGTGAAAGACCAATTCTAAATTGATTTTGTAATAACTCACCAACCGAACGAATTCGGCGATTACCTAGATGATCAATATCATCAACAAATCCAATTCCTTCTTGCAGACTAAAGAAGTAATTCATTGAAGCAATGATATCAGCAGGTAAAATATGTTTGAATTTTAAATCAATGTTTCCATTGCCAATCATATTTACAATTTTTTCTGGATCTTTTTGAGAGTAAACCTTAATGATCTGAAGCGTTGTTGGGTCAGTAACAACCCCTTCATCTGATGGATGAAAAACAACTGTTTTAAAATCATTTTTTTCAAGATATGGTGTTAGTTTCTCCATAACATGTTTATCAAGCACAGTATCCTTATTGACAATAATTTCTCCGGTCTCAGGATCTGCTAACGTTTCAGCAAGAGTTAAATTAAGCAATCTAGTTTTTAAATCTAGTTTTTTATTAATCTTGTAGCGACCAACGGGAGCTAAATCATAGCGTTTTGGGTCAAAAAAGCGTGCAGTCAACAAACTACGTGAACTATCTGCTGTTTTTGGTTCTCCTGGGCGTAGTCTTTCATAAATATCTTTTAATGATTCAACAACACGTGAATCGTCTGCATTTTTATGAACATCTTTTTCAAGAGTCAACAGCAAACTATCAGTGTTACCAAGGATTTGAATAATCTCATCATCTGAGCTATAACCCAGAGCACGAACCAATTCAGTTAATGGAATCTTACGTGTTCGATCAATACGAACGTATGCAATATTTTTTGCATCTGTTTCATATTCTAGCCATGCACCACGATTAGGAATTACCGTTGTTCCGTAATTCTCACGGCCATTTTTATCTAACTCTGAATTATAATACACTCCTGGTGAACGTACTAACTGAGAAACAATTACACGTTCAGCACCATTAATAATAAACGTACCTTGCTCGGTCATTAATGGAAAGTCGCCAAAGAAGACATCTTGTGCCTTGATTTCGCCTGTTTCATGATTAATCAAGTTAAGAGTTACATGAAGTGGCGCTGAATAGTTTGCATCGTGTTGTCTTGCTTCCTCTACAGTGTACTTAGGTTCAAGTAACTGATAGTCGACAAATTCAAGCGACAAGTTACCCGCAAAATCCTCGATTGGCATAATGTCTTCAAACATTTCACGAAGACCCTCATCCAAAAACCAGTTATAGGAGTCACTTTGAATCTCAATCAAGTTAGGTAAGTCAAGCACTTCTTTGATTCGAGCATAACTTCTACGTGTACGGTGTTTGCCGTATTTTACTATATGTCCTGCCAAGTTGTTCACCTCTCAAAATTTTTCTGTGACGGCCAGTCAAATATTACATTTGTATTACAAATTACTAAAAGAACATTTTTTTGGCAAAAAAAAACCAAAAACAGGTCACATCGTATACCGAATTAACACCATTTTTGCTTCTATAGGGGGATTCTATGGACAATAGATCACAGTCTCCCCATTTCACAGTTTTGCAATTACTTATGATACCAATAAAATTTTATTGTGTCAAGAATAAAATTGGAGTCTGCAACACCCTAAGCCACAACAGAGAAACGTATAATATAAAGGCTTACTAAACGTAAGAAAAAAGCAGTACAAAGTCGGGAAAATTTAAGTACTAACTCGAAATTTTGACTTATGAAACACGTTTATACGGAATAAAGAGAGGAACTGAATCAAAATTTAACTTTTGACCCAGCCCCTCTCTATTTATTATGAATAAACACGTCGTACAGCAAAGTTCGCACTATATTCGTAATTTTTTGTTAATAACCAAATCTCCTCGACTTTATGGCACTGACTTAAAAAGTTTTTAAATCTTACTTTAATACTAAGAACATCACTGTTTTGTTAATTCCTTTTTATTCTCGTTCTCAGTAACAGTAATATTAATCTTGCCTTTAGATGCACCGATTGTTACTTTGCTTCCGACCTTAACTTGTCCAGTAATCAATAGTTCACTCAATTTATCCTCAACATCGGTTTGTAAGGCCCTTCTAATTGGCCTTGCTCCATATTCAGGATCAAAACCGTTTTTCGTGATTACATCAACGGCGGCTGGTGTAATCTTAACCGAAACATCTTGCTCCCGCACACGATTCAACAATTCATTTGCCATAAGTTTAACAATTTTGTGCAGTTCTTCTTTTTGAAGTGAGTGGAAGATGATTGTTTCATCAACCCTATTAAGAAATTCAGGCTTAAATGCTTTCTTCAAAACTTCGCGAATCTTAGCTGACATCTTAGTAAAATCACTAGCTGAATCTGTACTGCCAAACCCAACTTCTTTTTCATCCCTAAGCGCAGTTGCTCCAAGATTAGATGTCATTATGATAATCGTATTCTTGAAATCAACTTTTCTACCCTTTGAATCTGATAGATATCCGTCGTCTAAAACTTGTAATAAGATATTAAAGACATCTGGATGCGCTTTTTCAACTTCATCGAAAAGAATAACAGAATATGGATGTTGTCTTACTTTCTCTGTCAACTGTCCACCTTCTTCATACCCAACATATCCGGGTGGTGATCCGATAAGACGACTTGTTGCATACTTCTCCATGTACTCACTCATATCTATCCGAATCATCGAGTCTTCTGAACCGAAGATTACTTCTGCAAGACTCTTAGCCAGCTCCGTCTTTCCAACACCCGTAGGCCCGAGAAACATAAACGAACCAATTGGACGATTAGGATCCTTCAATCCACTTCTTGCTCGTCTAATGGCACGTGAAACAGCGGAAACAGCTTCATTTTGTCCAATAACACGTTTGTGTAAGACCTTTTCAAGATCAATCAAACGGGTCGTTTCCTTCTTTTGCATCTGAGTAACCGGTACCCCAGTCCATTCAGAAACAATTTTTGCGATATCCTCTGATTCAACACTCAAGGAATATCCGGTATGATTAGCATTAGCTTTTGTTAGCCTGTCAAGCTGCTTCTTAATCTTTAATTCCTTTTCTCTAATCTCAGCAGCTTCATCGAATTCCCCTGAACCTAGTGCTACAACCTTTTGTTCAGCCAAATCCTTCAATAAATTTCTTTTTGCAGCAATTTTATTCACTCCATTGCTGTTTTCGATTCGCACGCGTGCAGCAGCTTCATCCATTAAGTCAATTGCCTTATCCGGTAAAAAACGATCTGCGATGTAACGCACACTCAACTGTACAGCACTCTCAACAGCCTCATCTGTTATTTCAACTTGATGGTGTTCTTCATAGCGAGAACGTAAGCCCTTAAGAATTGCAATTGTATCCTCACTTGAGGGTTCTTCGACTAATACCTTAGCGAAACGACGCTCAAGTGCAGAATCAGACTCAATATATTTTTGGAACTCATCAAGAGTAGTCGCTCCAACAACTTGAACTTCTCCCCTCGCCAATGCTGGTTTTAAGATATTCGAGGCATCAATTGCTCCTTCTGCCCCACCAGCACCAATCAAAGTATGCAGTTCATCAATAAACAAAATAACATTGCCATCTGCATATATTTCATCAATTATTTTCTTAACACGATCTTCAAATTCTCCACGATATTTAGTGCCTGCTACCAATGAACCCATATCAAGCATCATTACACGCTTATCCTGCAATGAGTCAGGTACATCTCCAGCAATAATTGCTTCTGCTAACCCTTCCGCAACCGCTGTTTTGCCAACTCCGGGTTCACCAAGAAGAACAGGATTGTTTTTTGTTCTTCGGCTTAAAACTTGAACCAATCGTTTAACTTCTTTTTCACGCCCAATTACTGGATCAATCTTTTTGTTTTGAGCTAAATCCGTAAGATCCCTTGCTAAGGAATTAAGGGTTGGTGTCCCATTTGCTTTAGTTGATTTCTTTTCATATTTTTTCATTTGTGCTTCACTCAAGCCCAATTTATGCACTATTGATTGGTACATTCTTCTAGTATCAACATTAAGCGCCTGTAAAATACGCGAAGAAAGAATATCGTTATTTCTCAAAAGAGCAAGTAACAGATGCTCCGTTCCAATTTTTTGTGCATTAGTCCGTTTGGCCTCGTCACCAGCCAATGCTAATATTTCTTTTGCCCTTGGAGAATATGGAAGATAACCGACTTTATCAGTCTTTTTCAACGTTCCATATCCAGCAATTCGTTCGATTTCTTCTCTAACATCTGTCTCTGTAATTATAAATTGTTTTAAAACTTTTGCTGCGATGCCTTGTTCTTCGAGGGTCAAAGCAAGTAATAAATGTTCTGTTCCAATTGCTTGATGGCGAAAATATTTAGCCTGTTCCTGTGCCAAAACTAAAACTTTTTTCGCGCTTGGTGTGAATAAATTATCCATTATAACCCCTCACTTTCTAGTCATCATATCTTAAACGATTCAATATACTGATTAAAATCCTTGCTCTAACTATCTTTTCGATCTGTCTATTTTCAAAGGCAAGAGTTCGCTTGTCAATACTAGAAATAATCAAGTTAGATTCTCTTCTTGTAAGCATTCCTTCCTGATACACACTTTGGATGATTTGAAATGCCTTGTTAAAATCAATTTCATCCCCGATTATATTAATCAAATCGTCTATAACATCTGAATCATCTAATAAATTCACTTTAACAATCCTGATGTAACCCCCTCCACCACGCTTGCTTTTTACAACATATCCGTTTTGAATGGTAAATCTGGTATTGATAACATAATTAATCTGCGATGGTACACAATTGAAAAGTTCAGCTATTTCGGAGCGCTTGATTTCAACTTGTTGCGAATCAGCTAGAATACTTTTGAGGTATTTCTCAATAATATCTGAAATATTTTGGCTTTGCATGCAATCACCCTTTTTAATTTGACTAATATTGACTTTTATTATACGGAAAAAAATTGCAATTGCAAAGTTAACGATATACAGACAAGTTATTTTAGCTTTGTTACAGATTAAACCACAAAAAAAATTTTTATCAACCTAAATATTAAAAAAAGCTCAAGAACACAAAAAAAGTTATGGTAGAATTCCATAACTTCTTCATATGTGTGTACTCAAGTCGGGAAAACAAGATTTGAACTTGCGACCCCTACGTCCCGAACGTAGTGCTCTAC